>JAWOBS010000105.1:0-9035 GCA_046484145.1 Bacteroidales bacterium | reverse complement strand
AGTTTTTTAATATCATCTTCAACATCCTGGAAATACCTGTCTTTAGAACCTTGTGCCATAGCTTCAATAGAGCCCATTCCTCTGTACGTTTTATACTTTCTACCATCAAAAATTATTGTTTCACCGGGAGCTTCATCGACGCCGGCAAACATAGACCCTGCCATAACAGTTGAGGCACCGGCGGCTATTGCTTTAACAATATCTCCGGTATACCTTATTCCGCCGTCAGCAATAACAGGTATATTATGTTCTTTGGCAACTTTGCCAACATTCATAACGGCAGTAAGTTGGGGTACTCCCACACCGGCAACGATTCGGGTTGTACAAATAGAACCGGGGCCTATACCCACCTTTAGTGCATCGGCACCGGCATTTATCAGGTCAAGCGCAGCCTCGCCTGTCGCAATATTGCCTGCAACTATTTCAAGGCCATTAAATTCCTTTTTTAATCTTTTAACCATTTCAATAACTCCCCTGGAATGGCCATGAGCTGTATCCACAACAACAGCATCAACTCCTGCCTTAATAAGTTCCTGCACTCTCTCAAAGGTATCGCCGGTAACACCAACTGCAGCGGCAACTCTTAGTCGGCCCCTGTTGTCTTTACATGCATTTGGACGTTCTTTTATCTTTATAATATCCCTGTATGTAATAAGACCGACAAGATTATTATCCTTATCAACAACCGGCAGTTTTTCAATTTTATGTTCCTGCAGGATTTCTTCAGCATCTTCAAAATCTATGAATTCGGATGTAGTAACAACATTTTCACTAGTCATAACCTTTGCAATAGGCTTGGATAAGTCCTTTTCAAATCTTAAATCCCGATTTGTAACAATTCCAACGAGCTTTTTATCATCATTAACAACCGGAATACCTCCGATTTTGTACTCTTTCATAATATTAAGAGCATCGCCTATGACAGCTTTTTCATGCAAAGTAACGGGGTCAATAATCATCCCGTTTTCGGACCTTTTAACTTTTAGAACTTTAGCAGCCTGCTCAGCAATTGACATATTTTTATGAAGAACGCCAATTCCTCCTTCCTGCGCCATGGAAATAGCCATTCTGGACTCTGTAACTGTATCCATTGCAGCAGAAATAATTGGAATATTCAGTTCAATATTCCTGGTAAATTTTGTAGTTATATTAACCTCACGTGGTAAAACTTCCGAAGCAGCCGGTACTAAAAGAACATCATCAAAGGTAAGGCCTTCTTCCAGTATTTTATCTTTATAAGAATTCATATTATCGAATTTTAAATTGCTTGCAAAATTATGAAAATTTGATCACTTTCATTAATTAAATAAATAAGTATAAAAACAAATTCAACTATCTTATCAAATTTACCACTCCTTTTTTTTCGAAAGTTTTTCCATTATAATTTTCCCATTTTATAAGATACGAATACGCGCCCGCTTCAGCCTCAACACCATTAAGTTTGCCATTCCATCCATTATTAATATCACTTGTAACAAACACCCGGGAGCCCCATTTATTAATAATTATCATTTTAAATTCAGCAGGTTCATAAAAACCAAAATCGGCTTTAAAAACCCTGTTTGCTTCGATATTACTATCAGGCTTAAAAGCATTAGGGACAAATATTTCCGGTTCTCTTTCAATAACTACTGTATTAGATTTTGCAGTGGCTTTAAGATCAAAAGGATTATAATCATTTTCAACAGCCCTGACAAAGTACAAATACGAAGGATCTTCACCGGAATAATTATTATCATTGATTACGTCTGTATATTGAAGCTCATCATTGTCAAGTGTGGCTATTAAAGTTAAATCAACATCTTGCGGAGCCATTCTGTAAACTTCATATTTTTCCACCCCGGTAGGCCAGCCTTCATATTCATTCCAAGACAATTTATTTTCATTATATGAGGATTCAAAGCCGGATAATCTTATAGAATTAGCTGTATTACTTGTAAGCTGAGAATTCATGCAGCTATCAAGAGCTTCTGCATAATAATAATAAATATCCGAATAAATATTTACATCAGTATCAGCAAAAGTTATAAAACTATTTTCCGAAGTAATTGTATCCAGGGGCGAAAAACCATCCGAGGGGCTTAAAGATTTATGCAAGACATAAGAAGGTTGTGAAACTTCATTATCAACATACACTACAACGTCAATTTCGCTACCTGCAACAGTAACAGCCTCAATATATATAAATTCCGGTTGCAATAATGCTTCAACACTAATGCATTTCATATTTGATGAAGAAGTAATGCCAGCGTCACTATTAAAATATTCAAGAAAAAAACAAAGATCACCAGTAATATGAGTGCTGACAACAGCATTGTTCACATCATTATTAACTACTAACAGCTTTTGCCAGTCATTTTCATTAGCTTTTGCCCAAATGTTAATTTGATTAAAAGGAGAAGGCTGTGGTTGTGGTTGGCCGGCAGAAGTGGTTACCTCATAATTATCCCAGCTTAAATCAACAGAATTATCACAAACATCGTAAAGAGGTTCAGCCAGGTATGAAGTTTTATGAACAAAACTGACAGCGAATGAAGTTTCATTTAAATCCCTGGCAACAACATAGTAAGCATAAGCTCTGTCATTTGCATTTGCACCATTATCAATAAAGCTGTTTTCATCTAAGGACAAGGTTGCTATTGGTGTATATTCGCCACTTAAATGCCTTCTATGCACTTCAATATAACCGTTTGCCACATCTGTTTCCAGTGTCCATCCTATAATAACATTACCATTATTTTTGTCAACACTGACGGAATCAATGATTAAGCTCGATTGCTGCTCCCCTGCATAGTTTTCCTGTGAAAAAACAAATGTCAATAAAATAAATAGCAGGGCAAAAATGGCACTGTTATTACTTTTCAAAGATTTATATTTTCTATTTAAAAAATGCATTTATTGTTTTCCAACAACCAATTGGGACATGTGATTTTCATTAAGATACTTTTCTGCCATCAATGATATATCTTCAACTGTAATTGAGTTTAAGGTATTTAAATAATTTTCAAAATGATTTTCATTCAAATCGTAAAATATTAATTCTTTAATTCTTTCAGCCTGATTAATAATCCCGTCAAATGAGCGCAAAAAACTACCATAAAGATAATTTTTAACAACGGTAAGTTCCTCTTTATCCACGTGTTGAGTTCTAATCTTTTTTATTTCCATGTAAATATCGTCAATGGCTTTATCAACAAAATCAACTCCAATTTGAGAAGAAATAAAAAAATACGACTCATTTAACAACGATACAATTGCGCTATTTATTCCATAGGTATAAGCTTTTTCCTGCCGGATTTTTTTCATCAGCCTGGAGCCGAAATAACCACCTAATATTGTATTTGTAATCATCAGTTTATGATAATCAGGATGAGTTATTCCGGGGCAAATTTTTCCAATTCTTACAGCTGATTGCAGGGCGTTTTCCTTATAAATAAAATGCCTGTCCGGCTTAGGATATTCCGTCTTTTTATCCTTCTTAGCAATAACACTACCTCCTAACCAGTCATTATTGCCAAAATGCTTTTGAAACAAATCAATTATATTATCATTAAGAATTCCGGAAACAATACAGAAGGAATTATCAGCTACATAATGTTTTTTATGAAATTCAACCAGGTCTGCCCTTGCTAAATTATCAAAATCACTAACACTAAGAATTCTTCCATAGGGATGGCCTTCTCCGAACAGGTATTTTCCAAAATTCATCCTGGCAATACTCATCACTTTTTGCTGTTCAACAATAAATTTTTGTTTAATATTATTAAGTGTAATCTCAATCTCATGTTCAGGAAAAGAAGGATTTTTAATAACATCTTCAATTATTTCCAGCACAGGTTCAAGATAATCTTCAAGGACGAAAACAGTTATTGAGACAAGATCTTTTTGCGGCTCAAAATTTGCATACACTCCGTAGTAATCAAGGGCTTCAGAAATTTTGCCTGAATTTCGTGTATGTGTTCCTTCTTTTATAAGGCTTGCAGTTAGGGCGGCTGTTAATTTTTTAGCCTGATAGTAGCTTCCTGCATAGAATAAAAATTCCAACCTTAATAGTTCTTCTTCCCGGCCTTCGATAAAAAATATACTTAGCCCATTATTAAGCCTGATTTTAGTTTTATTAATAACAGGCAGGGTATTATCAGTAAAAACAATTGGTTTTTTTTCGTTAACACTCATCATTCAATAATTTAAAATTCAAAACAAGCAGAAAAAACACTTTTATAAGCAGGTTCATTTCTTGCAATAATGCAATACAGAAGCTTTCTCTTCAATCAAGTATTTATTTGCTAAAGATTTAATATCCTCAGGGCTTACACTAAAGTACAGGGCATTTTGTTGATTGTGCAGTTCCGGTTTTCCAAGGTATTCATAATAAGCAAGGTTCATAGCTTTAGAAAGCACATTCATATCAGCAAAAGCATTTGCTGCACGAACTTTATTTTTTACTTTCAACAACTCTTTCTCCTCAGGAGCGATACTATTAAGTTCATAAATAACTTCCAATATTTCCCTTTCAGCTTCTTCTATCATGCCATTTTTAGCAAGCCGGCCTGAAACAACAAGCATTCCGGGGCCAACATTAGCAGTTACCCATGCATTAACATCAGAAAATATCTTTTTCTTTTTTACCAGTCTTTCATAAAGCCTTGATGAATTACCATTAGCAAGAATATCGCTAATAAGGTCCAGACCATAAAAATCATCATGTAATCTTTCCGGGGTTCTAAAAGCAATATATATCTCATCATAGGGGACATCTCTTTTCACTTCCAGGAATCTCCTGTTGGTTTGCGGCGGTTCATCAGGTAATTTTCTGTTTTTACCAACAGAGGAAGGTATATTTCCAAAATACTTCTCTGCCAAATTAAAAACCTCGTTGGGGCTTACATTACCGGCTACTGATATTACGGCATTATCCGGTTTATAAAAAACCGAAAAAAACTCTTTAATATGCTGCATATTAACCTTTTCAATATGCTCAATATTTTTACCAATAGTAGGCCATTGGTAAGGATGGGCTTTATATACAAGAGGCCGAAGCAACATCATAACATCACCATAAGGCTGATTTAAGTATGATTGCTTAAACTCCTCAATAACAACATTCTTTTGAATTTTAAGTTTTTCCTCCGAAAATGCCGGCTGAGCCATCCTGTCGGCTTCGATGTAGAATGCAGTTTCAATATTTTTAACAGGAAGAGTTAAGTAATAATTTGTTATATCATTATTTGTAAATGCATTATTCTCTCCGCCGGCCAGTTGAAGTTCCACATCAAACTCTTTAACATTGGCAGAACCTTCAAACATAAGATGTTCAAAAAGGTGTGCCATACCAGTAAACTCAGGGTTCTCATCTTTGGCACCAACATTATATAAAACATTAAAAGCAACAATAGGAGTGCTTTTATCAAAATGAGCAATAATCTTAAGCCCATTACTTAAAGTATAAGTTTCAAAATTTACCATAATAATTCAATCACATCAGAAATCAATCTATCCAAATAAAAATATCTTCTTTTGATTTTGGCCTTTTATCAGAATATAAAATGAAGTGTTGTAAGAAACGATCTTCTTCTGATAATTGTTCAGGTGGGAAAAGATCTGCTTCAGGTTTTTCTCGCCATGTAACCCTGGCAATACGGTTTTCTTCAATATAAATAGTCATAGTATTTGACAATGCAACATTAATTCCTGTAAGAGTACCATCTTCTTCACGCACAAAATAAATTGTTTCTCCATTTCCAAAGACATCAATTTTATAAAGTTCATTATCTCTCAGGAAAGCATCAACCTTTCTGCCTTTTACCTGGTTATATTCTTTTAAGGATTTACTTTCTTCTGACACAATAAAAGCAGCATCAAATAAGTGTAGCGACCTGATTTCCTCATCAGCAGTTTGAACCTGTATATGTTTAGCTGTCATCTGATGGGGGCCTGACCACAATATTGGTTCATGATACATATAAATAATTGAATCAGAGAAATTGTAAACAATAGAGTCGCTAAGTCCTTGCAGGTCCTTTCTGTAATATTTAGCCTTGTTAAATGCAAACAGCATCTTTTCATCTTTTTCTTCATTAACCCTGTATCTAAGAGTATCGGCGTGCAAAAACAGTGAGTCATTTTTTTCTATAACAATCAAAACCGGATCAATAGTAACTTCAGATAATCCTTTATTTTCGAAATGTTCAGCAAACTCACCCTGAATAATAATATTCTGCACAGAATCTTTAATAAAAACATTATTCATGGCTTTACCATAACCGCTATTTCTATCATAATAAAGGCTATCGCCGGACATATACTGATCATTATTTAACAGATAAGCATCATCACTAAACTGTGAAACATCATTATGAGTATCATACCATCCGTTTTTACAGAATATCAGGTTATCATCGCTGATAATTCTTGTAGGCCCGTAGAAATATGCTATTTCGGAAAAAGTGTTATACTTTAATGTGTCAGAATACATAGTATATTCAGGATTTACCAGTACAACATCATTTTTAAAATATGCATCTTTAAGTTCCGAATAATAATAACCTAATATACTTGTAAGTGTGTTCTCTTTATCAACAATTTTCCCTCCGTCGGTATAATGTGCAACGTCGGTATCCAGGTTATAAAACAAATGATCAGTTGTCAGTGTCATTTGATTATCAACCATTTTAACATTCCCATGCAATTCTGCAATTCGTGTATTACCTTCATAATACAATTTATCGCCATAAATATCAAGGGAGTCGTTTACAATTATATGAATATTACTAAAAGCCTGAAGGCTGTTTTCACTTCCAAAAAGATAAGAGCTATCACAAAACATCCTGGTATCTTCATGTTGAAAGATAACATTATCAATTAACCGTCTTACATTTTCACCAATTGACTTGTCAAACTTCATTGATTCAGCCTGTATCAATTCAATTCTCTTTGTTTCCTGCGATACAGCACTGTATAGGTTGAAAAGAATGAACAACAGGATCATCAGCTTCTTAATGACTATATTTCTAAAAAATCCGGAAATCATTCTTTTTTCTTTTTGATTATAAAGACTGTAAACTACTGAATTATAATAAAGGTATTTGAAAACTAAAGTACGGATAAAAATACTAAATCCGCAATTGAGTTATTATCATAAGAGTATAAACGCAATAAACTGTTATATCTTATAATTCTTTTGGCCAAAATAGCTATCTACTTCCTTCTTCATAACCGGAGTGAGAAGCACGATAGCAATTAGGTTAGGAATAGTCATAAAAGTAATAACCATATCAACGAAACTCCATACAAGATCTATGCCCCAAACTGCGCCAAAGAAAACAAAAAGAGCATAGACATAATAATATGGTTTTATAGCTCTAAACCCGAATAAGTACTGAGCAGCTCTTGTACCATAATAAGACCATGAAATTATTGTTGAGAAAGCAAACAACAATAGACCAAAAGAAATAATATGATCGGCCAAAAATCCGATGTTAATTTTATCCAACCCGATATTAAAAGCCAGGACAGTCATTGACACCCCGGCTTCATCAGCCTGATATGCCCCGGTAATAATAATAACGATTGCCGTCAGGGTACAAATAAAAAGTGTATCAATAAAAGGTTCAAGGCTGGCCACCATACCTTCACGCATAGGATATTTTGTTTTCGCGGCGGCATGAGCCATAGCAGCGGATCCTTGGCCTGCCTCGTTGGAGAACAAGCCACGTCTCACACCCATAGTAAGGGTCATAATAAAAGTAGAGCCAATAAAGCCCCCGGTTACTGATTTAAAATCAAAAGCATCAGTAAATATGAGCTTCACAGCAGGAATAAAATTTTCAATATTCAAAATAATAACCAGCAAAGCTGAAAAGAAATAAATAACAGCCATAAATGGAACAAGCTTGGATGTAACTTCTGCAATACGTTTCAATCCGCCAACGATGATTAATAAAACCAAGCCTGTTATAACCAATCCACTTGCCCATGTTGGGATATTATATGCAGTATTGAGTACATCAGTCATTGAATTACTCTGTGCCATATTGCCGGTACCCATTGAACACAAAATGGCTGCCCCGGCAAAAATAACTGCAAGGGTTTTTGCATGTTTCCCAAGAACATTTTTCAACCCGTATTCCATGTAATACATTGGGCCTCCGGAAACTGTACCATCGGGGTTAAATTGTCTGTATTTCAAACCCAGGGTACACTCAACCATTTTCAGCATCATGCCAAAGAAACCTGTAACCCACATCCAAAAGACCGCACCGGGTCCTCCCCAGTATATGGCGAGAGCAACACCAACAATATTTCCGGTTCCAACAGTAGCTGAAAGAGCTGTAGTTAGAGCTTTAAAATGGTTAATATCTCCGGAATCATCTTTCTTGGAATATTTTCCTGACACGATAGCAATAGAATGCCAGAATTTCCGAATATGGAGAAATTTGAATTTAAAAGCAAAGAAAATACCGGCAGGAACCAAAACAGCAAGTATAAGATAGCCGCCAATATACTCATTATACCAGCTAATAATATTTTCAAACCCTTCCAAGAAAGTGCTGACAAAAGAACCTGCAGATTCGCCCAGGCCAGCAGAAATCAATATAAGCAGAGAATTCATAATAATCTTCTTTTTTTATAATACACCAATGCTATTTAGGAAAATAAAAATTATTGCAACAGGAGCTATATACCTGATTATGAATACAAAAACACTAAATAACTTCATTTTTAACTCACCGGAATTACTAATCTCATCTTTTACATTTTTCAAGCCCAGGAACCAGCCGGTAAACATTACTATAAACAAGCCACCCAGGGGTAACAATACATTTGAAGCAGCAAATTCAAGATTATCAAATATAGAATTTTCAAATATTATCACATCACTAAGCAAACCAAAAGACAATGTACAAAAGACGCCAACAAAAGTAGCAGCAATAGCTGCAATAACTGTTGATTTGAGCCTTGGAAGCTTAAGCTCTTCTACCATAAAGGCAACCACAACTTCCAGTATTGATATTGATGATGTAAGTGCAGCGATT
>JAWOBS010000348.1:0-2521 GCA_046484145.1 Bacteroidales bacterium | reverse complement strand
GCAATGCTGATGGGCAAGAAACTGTGTTTCGTTTTTTTTTTGAATATTTGGAAGCTATTACTTTGATACATGAAGCCTACTGAAGTAGGCTATCCTGTTTTTTTTACATATCTTTACTCACCATACTGAAGCATGGTGTTAATCTCAATATGTGAAGCCTGCTTAATTTGTCTAAGCTAATTAATTATGTTTGCCTTTTTCGCCTGGATAAACCGAGGCCCGATATCATGAAAATAATTATGAAAGTTTAATAAAATCGGATTACAAATTCATTTATAAATTTGCATGTATTCAATTTTGATGAACTCGTAAAAAGTATTTACTACGCATATAATACTGAAAATGATACATATAGCCCCTATTTAATTGTTGCTTTTAGAACCATTATTGATTAAATTAAGTTGTTTATTAACAATTGATTAAAGAGAATATTAATGATTTTTAACAAAAATCGTAATCAACGACAAATTTTCGACCAATGGCAAAAAATGGGTGAAAAACGGCGCCAACTCTTAGGCGATTCCTGGGCTGCCCTATTTCGGGATGAATTATTGCATAAACTGCCTGTAGAAAAGCTAGCAGCCCATTTTACAGCAGATTTTGGCAGGCCTAGCAAGGATTTAACAACCTGCCTGGCTGGGGCTTTGTTTCAACAAATATTTGACTTAACTGATATTCAAACTCAGGAAAAGTTAGCTTTTGATATTCAGTGGCATTATGCTTTAGACCTTCCTGAAAAGTCGGATAAATTTAAATATTTTTCTTTAAAAACAATCTGGAATGTACGTCAAACTCTTATTAAAAATGAGATAGACAAAGAGATGTTCAAAGTGATTGGCGATAGATTAGCAGAAATATTTAAAGTAAATACAGATATGCAGCGGATTGATTCAGTGCATATCAAATCCAATATGAGGAAGTTGGGTCGAATTAATATAGTAGTTCAGACAATTAAGAAATTTCTCAGAAACCTTAAAAGACAGGATAAGGAGGCCTATCAATTATTAGAATCAGATTTGATAGATAAGTACACTTCCAAGCAAAAGGATAATGTATTTTCTAGAGTAAAACCTTCGGAGTCTTCTAAGACTCTGAAGGAAGTCTGTCAGGATTTATTGTATTTGGTTGAGCATTTCCAGAATGATAATAAAATAGGCAGGATGAATAGTTACCAATTAATGGAGCGTCTGCTGGATGAACAATGTCATCTTAACGAATCCGATGGGGAGCAACAGGTTGAAGTCAAAAAGCCCCAGGAGATATCTTCTGATTCTTTACAAAATTCTTCTGATCCGGATGCCAGTTATGACGGTCATAAGGGGCAAGGTTATCAAGTGCAGGTCATGGAAACTTATCATGATAATCAGGAAGAAGAGGAGGAGAAGGAGCAAAATGAGACATCTTCAGGCAACGAGCAAGAGAAGAACTTAAATTTAGTCACTCATGTTGAAGTGGAACCGGCTCATAAAAACGATAGCGAAGCTTTACTTCCGGCAATAGAATCAACTGATAAGCGCGGATTAAAGCCCAAAGAAATAGGAGCAGATGCTGCCTATGGTGGTGATGAGAATGTCGAGCAAGCCCGGGAGCAGGATGTAGAAGTAATCGCTCCTCTTAAAGGCCGACCTAAGGAAAGTGATCAGATAGATTTGGCAGAACATGAATTTAACTCTGAGAATGAATTGGTTGAATGTGTTGAAGGCGAAAAGCCGGTAAAACAAAGGAGCAATGGTGATCGTCACAGTAGTGCGATGGAAAAAGAAGTCTGTGACAATTGTAATAAACAGAATATATGTTCAATTTGTGATGGTGTAAAATACTATTATTTTCGTTATACTAATAAAGATTTAAGGGTTTCCAGGCGAAGAGTGTATGAGAAGACCAAGGATTTTAAAGATAAATATCGATACCGGGCTGGGGTAGAGGCTACAATGTCTGAGTATGATAGAAAAACTGGCGTAAAGCAATTACGAGTTAGAGGTATGCCTGCTGTACGTTTTGCAGCAGTTATGAAGGCTATCGGTATTAATATATTTAGGGCCGTTCGGTACAAGATGGCTAAAAAAACAAAAAAAAGGGTGATAAAATGGGCTAATTGCATTATTTCAGTTGTCAAAGAGCATACAATTCAATTATTTGATAATTATTTTGATAAAATCATAAATTTCAAAAAAATTAGTGATTTTAATCTATTTCTATACCAATTCTGAATTTGGGGTGACAAAAGTTAAATTCGACTTTTTACAAGGTCATCAATTAAATATTCCTGTTCGGTGACTAAGTAATGTATTGACAAAATTATGTAGCAATTTAACCCCAGAGGCATAGGCTTTTGCACACCATTTACCCAGGAATTTTTTAGCCTTCTCTACCGTTTCTAATCCCCAAAAAGTTCTAAGATCCTCTTTCAAATAGTAAGCAAAAAATAAAGATTCATTAACTTTAATGGCTTCTTTCAATCTCTGTTCTTCATTCCTTTCTTCGTTAAGATTATCACTATTTTTAAGTAATAGCCAGGTAG
>JAWOBS010000264.1:0-7766 GCA_046484145.1 Bacteroidales bacterium | reverse complement strand
TCATGGCTGTTGGTTTTTTGTTGATATATTAAGCAGGAAAACACGTTTTTGTGTTTTCCTGCTTGTAATTTTTTATAAAAGTAAGAAAAATTATAATTAGTTCATATAGACCGGCCCGTCAAATCCCAACGGAATTCCTAAGTACATCCATAATACGAGTAATGCTGTCCAGACTAATGTCATAAATACGGTATATGGTATCATGGTAGATATAATGGTACCAATACCATACTTTTCATCGTATTTTTGAGCAAATGTTACAATTAGCGCAAAATAACTCATCATTGGTGTGATAATATTTGTCACCGAATCTCCGATTCTGAAAGCCGCCTGTGTTAATCCCGGATGATAGGGTGGGTCAATTAACATCAGCATCGGGATAAATACCGGTGCCATTATAGCCCATTTTGCAGAGGCACTACCCATAAACATATTTATAAATGCTGAAAGTATAATAAATGCAATTATAAGTGAGGGCCCCGTTAGTCCGATGTTTTGAAGGCCTTCTGCACCATTAATGGCAAAGATAATCCCCAGATTACTGTAGTTAAAGAAATAGACAAACTGTGCAGCAAAGAATACCAGAACAATGTAGCCGCCCATGCCACTCATTGATTTTGTGATGTATTTTGCTACATCTTTGTCTGATTTAACAGTGCCGGCAAATAAACCATATATTATACCCGGTATAAAGAAAAACAATAGTATTGCTATGATAATTCCGTTAAAAAATGGAGATCTCAATATAGAGCCTGTTTCCGGATCCCTTAGTATCCCATTTTCCGGAATAATTGTAAGTGCTAATAAAGCAATTGTTAATAATAAACCATAACCGGCATATTTTAATCCTTTTTTCTCTTTTGGTGTTAATCTTTCGATAGGCACTTTAGCAACATTTCCTTCATATTTTCCTAAACGTGGTTCAACAATTTTTTCTGTTACCCATGTACCAATAATAATAATCAAGAAACTGGATACAAACATAAAGAAATAGTTAACAGCAGGGTTTACAATAATTTCAGGGTCTATAATTTGCGCCGCTGATTCACTGATGCCTGCCAATATAGGATCTATCGATCCAATGAAAAAGTTTGCACCAAAACCACCACTAACACCGAAAAATGCCGCAGCAAGGCCGGCCATTGGATGTCGGCCTAAAGCATGAAATATCATTGCACCTAGTGGTATAAGAATTACATATCCGGCTTCTGCCGCAAGGTGCGATATAAGGCCGGCCAGAACAACGGATACAGTTATCAGCCTGGGAGGTGAACTAATCACCAATGCACGTATCATTACTGTGAAAAGCCCCGTGCCTTCAGCTACACCAATACCTATCATAACTACCAAAACATATCCAAGTGGAGGAAATCTTAAAAAGTTATTAATTATGTTTTCATATATCCACCGGAAACCTTCACCACTTACTAAGCTGTTGACAGTAATCACCTCCTCTGTGACAGGGTGAACTGCTTGGGTGTTAAGTAAATGAGCTATCCAACTTATGATAACTACGATTAAAGCCAACAAGGCAAATAATGTTGCCGGATGTGGAAGCTTATTACCTACTACTTCAATAAAATCAAGTGATTTTGTGAATCCTTTTTTTAAAGCACGCTTGAACTTTTTTAATAAATTTCCCATTTGTCTGATTTTTCAAATATGAATATTTATGCTCGTTAATATGAATTTTTATGTTCTCTATTTTTTTTAAAACTACAAAAACATTACATTGTAATGCAGTATTTTATTCACCCGGAAAAAATAACGCGACAAAGATAAAATTTTTATTAAAACTTATGCTCCGTTTAAATACTAAAGATATATATATCAGAAATTATTATATTTTTGTATTAATCTAAAAAAAATCACCATGAATCAGCCAAAAAAAATTGATTATAAGTTGTTTTCAATATTTGCATTTTTGCTTTTGCTAGTTTTTAGTTGTTCAGAAACAATTGAAACACCAACTGAACAGAAAAATTTTTCTAAACCGGCAACTTCTGAAGAGGTAATTGATTTTTGTAAAGCAATTTCTGCAGATAATGATTTGATCTCTTTTAAAATTATTGGACATTCGGCCCAGGGTAAAGACTTAATAGCCCTTAGAGCTGCATTGTCGGAATCAAATACTGATACATTACTGAAAGTTATGCTGTTTGCTCAGCAGCATGGAAATGAACAAAGCGGAAAAGAAGCCTTGCTTTTTCTGCTAAGCAGACTGCCAAAAAATGCTGATTGGCTTGAAAATACAGAGCTGTGGATAGTTCCCCAGCTTAATCCTGAAGGGGCAGATAATAATAAAAGAAGAAACTCTTTGGATATTGATCTTAACAGAGACCATGTTGTGAAAAAAGCCCCGGAAACCAAAGCTATACACGATTTGTTTAATGAGGTAATGCCCCATGTTACAGTTGATATCCATGAGTATAATCCATACAGTGAATCATGGGAGGAATTTTGTGGATATAAAAATTTTGATGTGCAGGTGGGAATACCAACAAATATTAATGTTAATAAACAAATAATATCTTTTGCCGAAAACAAAGTTTTGCCGGAAATAGAAAAACATTTGAATAAAAAAGGCTTTAGCTTTCATAATTATCTTGTAGGCCCGGCTCCGGGACTCGGAAGAACAAGGCATTCAACAGTTGATATTAACGATGGCAGACAAAGTTTTGCAATTCTAAATACTTTATCATTTATTTATGAAGGCAAAAACGGGAGGGATAGCTATGCCGATAACCTTAAAGAACGCACCTATAGCCAGTATGAAGCCATATATGCGCTAATTGACTTTCTAAATATAAACTCCGTGCTTGTGAAACAAATCGTTGAGGAAGCAAGGGGAGAACTGTACTTTGGAGTTAACAAAGATAAAGTTGCTATTAGGATGGAACATGTATCTGATGGTTCTGATTTAGTGTTGCCTCTTACTTCTTCAAAAACAGGAAATGACACAGTGGCTGTAGTTGAAGAATTTCATCCGCAAGTTATTGCAAAACTGGAGGTAAACAGACCGGAAGCATATCTTGTACCCGTCAATGATTCTCTTCTTAAAAATTTGCTTGACTCTCACGAAATAATTTATTTTCCATATAATAACCTGAAAGGCCAGGAGGTAACAGCTTATAAAATCAAGGAAATTTTGATAAGTGAGGATGAAAATCTTGAAAACAGGTTTCCGGAAGTAGAAGCCCTAAGTGTTAACAAACTGGATGAAAAGTATATTTATGTGCCAACTGCACAATTGCATTCAAATTTTTTAGTTTTATTATTAGAGCCTCAATCTATGCTAGGCATAGCTCAGCGGGAAGGCTTTGAATATTTGCTGAAGGAAAATGAGGTGTTTCCGGTTTTTAGAGTTGAATAATTGATTTTTTTGATATTTATCTCGTACTTTAATAATCCTTATGGATTTTATTATTTAATTGTTATGGAAATAATTGCATGGCTTGGTGTTTCTCATGGTTTTTTCGCAGCCGTTTTATTGTTAACTAAAAAGGAAAGAACTACTTCTGATCAAATCCTTATCGCATGGCTTTGCTTGCTAGCTCTTGAATTCCTGAGTTGTGGCATTGATATCAGGCTTTTTGGTACTCCGCTCTTATCAAGTGCTTTCTTGCTGTTTAACCCGGCATTCTACTTATATGTTAAGTCGCTTACCAATGAAAAGTTTAAATTAAAATATATCCAGCTATTACATTTGCTGCCATTTATTTCTTTTGAAATAATTACATATATAATCAAAGAACCATACTCTTTAACATCTTATTTAGAAGTTGATTCATCTCTTTGGTTCAGATCCATATTCGGAATTTCCTCAATAATTTCTTGGCTCGTTTATAATACTGCCAGCTCAGTGCTTGTTGTCAGGCATAGAAAAAGGCTTAAAAATGAGTTCTCAACTCTAGAATCAGATATGAAGATGAATTGGCTGTTATTTGTTGTTGTTTTTTATAATTTGTTTTGTGCTATAGCTGTACTTTTAGGTTTGTTTGCAGTTTTGTTTAATATAAGGTTTCCGGTTACACCTGTATATGTTTATTCTGCAATGTTGCTTTTTGTTTATATTTTTAGTTTTTACGGATTGATACAGAAAAGTGTTTTTATAAGAGATAATGATGATATTTTGCCAAGGAAGTATAAAAGGTCACTGCTTTCAAAGACTCAAAAAGCAGAGATTAAAAATAATTTATTGGAATATTTCAAAAACAGCAGACCATATCTAAACCCGGAATTGAGTATGAGCATGTTATCTCAAAATCTTAATATTCCGAAATATCATTTAACGGAGGTATTAAATATTGATATCGGGAAAAATTTTTTCCAATTTGTAAATGAATATAGAATTGAAGAAGTAAAAAGGCAACTATCTGATAAAAGCAACTACTATTCTATTGAAGCTATCGGCTATGAATCCGGCTTTAGCAGCAAATCTTCTTTTTATACTGTTTTTAAAAAATTTACCGGCCTTACTCCGGCAGAATACAAAAAGAGCTTGCTATAAATATGTAATTTATCACCTGCATTTTTATGCAATTTAGTTGTTCAGGATTTGTAGTTACAAAGTCTGAACAACATTTACTTGTGCAGCCTTTAAAACTATTACCTTTTTTAGCCCCTCGCAGCTTAATTTTACAGAAAGTCCAAGTTTTTAATTTTAACATTATTATAAGATGATAAAAAAAATCCTGCTATTATTAAGTGTGCTTTTTTATGGATTTTCAGCTTTTCCGCAAGGCTTATTTGAGACATTAAATTCCGGAACTGACAAATCTGATGAAGAAACTTCATATAAAATGAACGGATACGTCAGAGCTTCTGCTTATGGTGGTTCACCGGAATATGATTATAGTTCAGTTTTTGGCGAACTGGCTTTGCAGACAAGATTGTCTATTGGTAATACTTTTTTGTTTGCAGATTTCAGAGTACGGGAAGGATTGTTTTTTAATGAAAGAAAAACTGTTCTTGACCTAAAAGAGGCTTATGCCGGGTATCTGGGAAAGCATTTTTCGGTTTATCTGGGTAATCAAATAGTGTCGTGGGGCAGGGCAGACGGTTTTAATCCCACAAACAACATTACTCCCAATGATTATTTCTTTCTTACTCCCGAGCAAGATGATCAAAGAATGTCGAATTTTATGATCCGCTCAAAAGTTATTCTTAGTAAAGTTATTGATTTGGAACTGATTGCTATTCCTTTTTTTAAAGGTTCAAATTACAGGTATGATCTTTTTGATATGGGTTCGGAAGCAGAGTTTGAGGATGCTGTATTGCCTGACAAAACCTTTGAAAACTTGGCTTATGCCGCCAGGCTGAATTTTAATTTGCCTGTAGCCGGCTTTTCAGTTTCTTATTTTAATGGATACGACCCTTTTTATGGATTTAATGTAAAAGATGTACAGTTATTTCCAATTACAAGGATCTATTATCGTCCTGAATTCTACCGCAAAAGCACAATAGGAGCTGATTTTGATTTTACTGCAGGAAGGTCAATCTTTCGCGGAGAAGTGGCCTATGACCATACAAATGATTATGTTAGCAATATGCACGTTCCAAATCCTGCTTTAAAATATGTGGTAGGACTTGAAAATGTGTTTTTTGATATAATGTCCGTGATTCAATACGTAGGGCAATATACTTTTGACCATTATGAGCTTATTGAACCGGAGTTTCCGGACTCTCAAGACCCCTCTGTATTGATGCAATATGGATATGATATGGTATATTTTGAGTCTGAACTATTTAATAGAAAAATTTTTCAACAGCAGAAAGAATTTAATCATGCATTAATGATCTCGTTAAGCAGGCCTTTTTATTATGAAAATATCAGGGCAGAATTTACAGCTTATTACAATTTTACATCTGAAGAATACCTTATACGGCCAAATATAAGCTATAATATTACAGATAATTTGTCTGTAAATGCCGGTGCAAGCCTTATGTATGGCCCCGGAAACTCAATTTATGACTATGCGGGGAAAATCCTTAACGGTTTTTATATGAGCATGAAAGCTAGCTTTTAATCCTGCGTTAAGATGTTGTACTTACGTTAAATATTAATAGAATTAAAAAATGGAAAAGAAAAGTTTCATTATAAAATATCGCTTGTTTCTGGTTATCATTCCTTTGATAATTACTTTGTTGATGCTTTTGCCATTGCGATTTGCAAAGATTAATCCCGATTTGATGGATTATCTGCCGGAAGATATTGATTCTAAAATCAATATGGACAAAATTGAAAGAATATTTGGGAAATATGATCCTGTAATTATTTTTTTTAAAACGGATGATATTCTCAATTCATCAACTTTAGCACGCCTGCATAAGCTCAACAGGCATTTTAATAAGCAAAAGGAAATTAAAGATGTAATTTCTCTTTTTGAAACTAAATATATCCGTAATGAAGATGGCATCATGCTTGTTGACCCGGCGATAAGCAGAATCCCTGCATCTGAAGAAGGCCGGGAGGCTTTAAGAGATGAAATAAAGAAAAATGAACTTGCCTATAAATTGCTCATCTCCGCCGATTTTAATTATACTATTATGCTTGTAAATCCTTCAGAAAATGTACAGGATGCAGAAGTTTTTGAGGTTATCAACCGGGCTTTGGAAGAAATTCCCGGTGATGAGCAAATATATATGAACGGATTGCCATATCTGAGGGAGGAAATTCAAAAAAAGGCTACTCGGGATTTGCTGGTTTTGTTTCCACTGGGATTGATAGTTATGATGTTTTTTTTGTATCTCTCATTCAGACAGTTCAGAAGTGTGTTTCTCCCATTAGCAGTAGTCACTATGTCAATAGTAGCCTCAATGGGCTTAATGCCTTTATTGGGTTATGACCTGAGCCTTATAGCTGTACTGATTCCTATTATGCTTATAGCTATTGCCAATAATTATGGTGTACACATTATTGCCAGGTACCAGGAGTTAAATTCTTTGCACCGCACATGGGATATGAACCGTATCATGCAGAATACGATAAAATTGCTTAAAAAGCCAATACTATTAACCGGTCTAACAACAATCATCGGGGTATTAGGCCTTTCAGCCCATATTATGATTCCGGCCAGGGAAATGGGGATTGTAACTGCTGTTGGGATTGCCTATGCTCTGTTGTTAAGCCTGTTTTTTATCCCAGCTGTTATGTCATATATGAAAAAAGGGAAACCAATGAAAGATGCTAATGGTGGCAATGGTGGAATGGTAGATAAATTGCTGGCATGGACAGGCAAAATTACTACAACAAAGCCGCGAATTGTCATAATCGGTTTCGTAATAGCTGTTCTGTTTGCAGGAATGGGTGTTTTTAAACTTAATGTGAGTATTAACCTTGAAGAAATGCTCCCATCAAGCCACCCTATGAGAATTTCTACCAAAATAGCAAATGAAAAATTTGGAGGCACTAAAAATGTAGCAATTCTTTTTGAAGGTGATATTAAAGATCCCAGGGTAATGAGTGAGATAGACAGTTTTGAAAGTGAGCTGAAAACTCTTGAGAACGTCGGTAATGTCACATCTGTGGCCAAAGTCCTGAGAATTATCAGCAAGGCTTTAAATGAACCAGGAGATAAATATTATGATACCATACCCGATAATAGAAATGCAATTGCTCAGTTTATCGAATTTTACAATATGAGCGGAGACCCGCAGGACTTTGAAAAAATGGTCGATTTTGATTTTACAAAGGCAGTCTTAAATGTTCAATTTAAAGCTAAGAATATTGACGATTTTAATAAAGTGACAGATAAAATTGACAG
>JAWOBS010000260.1:0-4570 GCA_046484145.1 Bacteroidales bacterium | reverse complement strand
CGTAATTCAAATGCTCCATCCCTTCAAGGTCATCAGGGCCGTAGACTGGTTTCACCGGGATCTTTTCAGCAGTTTGCCAGTTTTTTTCAATGTGATTTGACTTTTCATATTCTGAAAAGTCTTTTTTTGTCTTTAAAGATGATTTATAAGAAATATTTTTAAAATCTGGTCTCATGATATATGTGATATAAAGTAGTTTCTAAAATGATTAAATAATTCCAAACTTATTGTTAAAATCAGTAAGAATTTCAAGAGCATTGGTGCGAAGGTGAATGAAGCCATCAACGCCTGATTCAGTGAGCTTGTCGGCTATGGCTTTTGGGTTGCCGGCAACTAAAATAATTGTTTTATTATTGTGTTGTTTTATCTTTGATGCAGCTTCACACATTTCTATATACTCGTCATCGCTGCTGCAAAAGACTACTATTTCTGCACCTGAATCGGCAGCCTCTTTTATTCCTTCGTCTATTGTTTTAAATCCGAGGTTGTCAATTATATTATAAGCCGCAAGGCCAAAGAAACCTGTTGAGAAGCTTGCCCTGGCTTTTCTCATAGCCGGATTTCCATATGTAAAAAGGAATACTTTTGGAATATTAAAGCCCTTTTTAGCGTGATTTTCAACTGCCAGCCTTAGGGCTTCGAATTGCTGTGCTCCACGGTACTGCCGTAAACCCCCTAGGTCGGTCAGTTTAGCTGCAGGCTCTAGCTTATCAATAACCTTTTCATCAGTATCAGGATAAAGATTTGTTCCTATAAACACTTTTTTGCGCATTGCAATTTCATTATCTCTCTGCTGGCTTGTTTTTTCAATTTCTGTTTTTATAAAACCTGCTTCAACATTTTTTATAAAACCACCTTCTTCCTCCATTTTTACAAACAACTTCCAAGCAGCTTCAGCAATCATATCTGTCAAATTCTCGATATAATAAGAACCTGCTGCCGGATCGACAATTTTATCAAAATATGCTTCTTCTTTAAGTATAATTTGCTGGTTGCGTGCAATTCTGTATGAGAAAGCATCCGGTTTTTTAAAGGTTTCATCAAAAGTATTAACACTAAGGCTGTCAACTCCTGCTAATGCCGCAGACATCGCTTCAGTTGTTGTTCTTAACATGTTCACATAAGGATCGTAAACACTTTTATTCCATAGTGAAGTAACTGCATGTAAATGCATTTTTAATGATTCTTCATTTTTCGGCTTATATTGCTCTACTATATTGCTCCAAAGAAGCCTTAGCGCACGAAATTTTGCAATTTCCAGGAAGTAATTTGACCCCGTAGCAATCGTAAACATTATCCTTGGAGATATTTTGTCAATTGCAAGGCCTTTAGAAGTCAGGGCTGCCAAATATTCATTTGCCTGCGACAGAGAAAAAGCAAGTTCCTGAATTATGCTTGCCCCGGCATTATTATAAAATTGCCCGTTTATATTTATAAGATAAAAATCTGATAAATTATCATCGGTATTATCAAACAATTGCAGCGTATCTTCTATGTTATCTTCAAAATTTTTATAGAATTTCTCGTATAGAACAAAATAACCTAGTGGGTCAAAGTTAAATGAACCTTTAGCCTTTTGGCCGTTTAATTGTTTTTTTAATAATTCAGCAAGCTTATTGTAATTGCTTGAATTTGAAAAATGTACGGGGCTTTTTGAAAGCTCGATGCCCTTGATCAGTTCTTTTAAATGTTCTTCGTTGCTAATATCAGCTGCATTTAAGCCGACAGAATCAACACCTTTATCCAGTGCTTTCTTAGCATATTTGTTAGCAGTTTCGATATCTTGTTCTTCGAAGTCCTGACGTATTTCCCAGTCATTTTTTTGCTTTTTATTACTTCTGACATACGGAGCTTCACCGGGTAAGCTGTCTTTAAACTCAATTGATTCAGTGTGTTCCGACCTGTAGTAGGGTTTTACACTTAAACCATCAATGGTTTTCCAAATGAGCTTTTTTTCATAATCAGCTCCTTTGAGGTCTTCAATTATTTTTTCTTCCCACTGCTTTGTGCTTACAGATGGAAAGTCCTTAAATAATCTGTTTTTATTTTCTTGATCCATTTTACTAAGTTTAATATAGATTTTTCTGAATTATATTAAAATGACAGAAAGTCATTGAATAATAATTTGTTTGTAAATGAAGATGTATTTTTGCGCAAAATTACAATTTTTAATACTTGGGCAAGCTAAAATTGGTAATTAACAAAAATTAACAAAAATTAACAAACGCGAAGTTTCTGTTAAATATATTTTAATTTGTGTATTTAAAAATCAAAAAAAAATCTACGAAACAAATAAATAGGCAGATTTATTTGTTATAAACAGATGTTCATATTAATGACAGCTGTATGCCATTCATAGTAACGGATTAAGTCTTTTTTTTCTATATTTTTTACAATATTATAAATAACTTAAGCACAACACCTATTTTTTATTATCTTAATTTTCTTAAGTTTGTAAGTTAATAGCGAACGAATTTTTGTTTTTTTTAATACTAAATTGAAACTTTTTAAACCAACCCAAACTATTATGAAAAAACGATTACTTTTAATGACTAAAAGCGTTGTAGTAATTATTTTGTTTTTTGCTACGTTGCCTTATTTAAATGCACAGAGCGTGCAAGATTTCTTGTCGAAAAAGCCTTATGGTGTTGAACTTGACCAATCCAGAAGCGATGAGATGCAATTAACTTTCACATTGGAAGACTATGATTTCCATGTTGTTGAAAAAGACGGCATGACTTTTACAGAAATTGACTTTAACCACGGAGCAGTTACTGATAAGGCTGGATTTGCGGAATTACCAATAATCAATGCCAATCTTATGCTTGACACACAAAATGATGTTAGCGTTACAGTTGATGTAGTTGATTATATTGATATTCAACTGGATCATCCCTTATTACCCTCAAGAGGTACAATTTATAGAAATCAGGATCCCGGCACAATTCCTTTTGTTATTTCTCCTGAATCTATAAAAGATGAATTCTATCCATCGGAAATTGCATTTAATGAAGAGCCTTTTGTTTTAAGAGATGTCAGAGGAGTTAATATTTATGCACATCCATTCAGATATAATGCAGAAAAAAATATTCTTCGGGTTTATAAAACTCTTGTGGTTACAGTGCAGGAAGACGCGAATAAATCCACAAATCCCTTAACAATTGTTCCGGATTATGTGGTGCCTTCAATGAGCTCTGTATATGAGTCTCTTTTTATTAATTATACTCCTGAAAAATTTGCAAACGAAATTGGAGAACATGGTGAAATGTTGGTTATTTATACCTCCCGTGATGTAGATGCGATTCAGCCGTATATTACATGGAAGAAAGAAAAAGGCTATGTTGTGCATACTTTAGAAGTGGCTGCCGGAACTAACGTAAAAAACACTATTCAAAATGAATATGATGCGAATCCAAATATTTTTTATGTTCAGTTAGTTGGTGGCTGGGATGAAATCCAAACTGATACAGAGAATTTAGAGGGTAATAGTACAGCTCCAAAAGATCCAATGCTTGGATGTGTGGTTGGTACAGACCTTTACCCTGATATTATTATTGGACGTTTTTCTGCCAGGACTACTGCAAATGTTACTACTCATGTTGACAAGGCTATAGATTATATGATGAATCCTGACACAGGAGGTGCCGGAGATTGGTATAAAAATGCTGTAGGTATGGCCAGAAATGAAGGTGATGGAGGTGGTCATCATGGTGGAGAGGCAGACTATGTCCATATGGATATTGTTCGTGATAAACTCTTATCTTATAACTATACAACCGTATATAGAGAGTATGATGGAAATGTTCCCGGAGTTACAAATACAACTGCTGCGGAAATATCAAGTAGAATTAATGATGGAATTAGTGTTTTAAACTTCTGTAATCACGGTTATGAAACAGGCTGGAGCGTTGGTAGTTATAGTAATACTCATGTAGATGCCCTGACAAATGGCAACAAACTTCCTTTCATTTGGTCGGTTGCATGTTTAGTTGGTAAGTTTAATTATAGTAGTAACTGCTTTGCAGAAACATGGCTAAATAAATCAGGTGGTGGTGCTGTTGCATTTCTTGGTTCTACTATTAATCAGCCATGGCAGCCACCTATGACAGGACAGGATTACTTTAATGACCTTCTTATAGGTGGATATAATTATGATACTGGTGACGGAGGAGATGGTAACTCAACTAATACAACCATCGATAATAAAAGAACAACGTTCGGTGCTTTGTCTTTCAATGGAATGATACTTATGCTTTCTGATTCTTACGGAACTGCTGCTTATCAGGAAACGATAAAAACCTGGACATTGTTTGGAGATGCTTCTTTGCAAGTAAGGACTGACACGCCTGTTAATATGGCAATCTCTCATGATCCGGATGTTATGATAGGTTCTGCTTCTTTTGACGTAACATGTGATACTGATGGTGCATGGGGAACATTAACAAGAGATGGTGAGCTTATTGGAACTGCTTTTGCAGCCGGAGGAACAATTAATATTCCAATTAATGAAGAGGTTATGGTTGGTGATATTTTAAAACTTGTTGTCACTGCTTATAATAAAGTACCGTAT
>JAWOBS010000218.1:0-11117 GCA_046484145.1 Bacteroidales bacterium | reverse complement strand
CACACATTCGTTAAATTCGGAAGCTGTCATTGATTCTTTCTCTTTTTCCCCGTCTTCTGAGTATGTGACGGATTAGATTAGCATAAAGTTACACAATTTTTAAAAAAAATTACAAAAACTTTATTCTTAAGGGTGTGCCGCCAGAATAGACTCATAATGAAATAATTAAAAAACCCGACAAATGTAATAATTCTTGTGCCAGGGGGCTTTTATAATTTGAAAAATTTGCAAAAGAAGTATTGCATAAAAATTTTATTGTTATTTGTTATATAATGTTTTTTTAGACATGAAAACAATATATTAAAAACACTAACTTTGCACAAAAATCAGGCTCCGTAGTTCAATTGGATAGAATAGCAGATTCCGGTTCTGTCGGTTGGGGGTTCGAGTCCCTCCGGAGTCACAATATGGCCAATATTTTTAATGCATCCGGCTTATAAAAAAGAGCCACGCAAAGCCCACAAAATTAAATGCAAAATCGCGCAAAGTGTATTTTGCTCTTAGCCAAAGCCTTACGGATAAAATTTCGAACAAAATCTAATTACCATATAAACGATTGGAACACGGATGACACAGATCAGACGAATTAAAACGGATAAATTTATGCTTGTCATTTGTAAATAGTATTCTTCTAAATATTATTGTTTTTAAGAATTTAGCAATAAACCAACTTCAATTAAATAATAGAGGCATAAATTTTTTTATACTGCAATTAAAAATCTGTGATTATCAGTCTAATCCGTGTCATCTGTGTGCTATTTGAAGTTAAAAGAAAATCGACTATGTCTTGTGCACTCTGACAAAGACAAAACAAACAAATGCTTTTTCCAAAAAGTGAACACGGAGAAAACTGATTAATTATTTCTTTGAAAAATGGGTGTCCTATCCGGAAGACAGGGAAAAAGTGCCACGCAAAGCGTATATTTATCTTAGCCAAAGCTTTACGGGTAAAATTTTGAACAAAATCTAATTACCACATAAACGATTGGAACACGAAAAAGCCAGTAATTTTTTTGAAAAAAGGATGCTTCATTAATAAGACAGGAGGAACACTTTAATGCTTATTCCTGTGATTCTTCCTTTGAAACAAATTCAATACTATGAATAACAGCTTGTAATTGTCTCATAAAATCTCTTTTATCTTTATTTGGATAGTAAATGTAAGCATCAAGATTTATGAGATTATTATTGTTTACAAGAGTATAATTCATAAAGGGGCCACCCATGAAATCACCTGCTACTCGCCATAATCCTTCAGCTTTTACAGCATAATTCCCATTGAAATTGATTTCATTAAATAGCGGTGGAATATCAGGATAAGTAGTCATGTATGTATCAGGAAACTGACCGGGAATATGAGTTTTGGTTATTGAGTCTCTTCTTTCCCATATAGTTTCAAAAGCAAAATCATGTTCTGAACTTTTGTAAGGCATAATAGTCAGCAGTATGCTCATGTCAAGGTCTTCATTAGTTCCTGTTCGTCTTATCCACAGAAAAGAGTCCTCCTCCTTAGCTATATAAAATCCTTGTGGAATAGTCATCTTTATACCAAACTTCTTTTTTAATGTATTAATAATTTCATGGTTGGGAATTCTTGCATTTGCATTATTAATACGTTCAAATTCTTTTTTTATATAATAATCAATAAAAACATCTGCATTTGCGCTTATTGTTTTATTAAAGCTTTCAATATCAGGTGCAATAACCTTAATGACCATTTGTGGGTACGACCATACATCGTGACTAGCTTCAATTCGTGCTTTTGGTTCATCGGGCTTAATTTCAGCAATAAAGATATGCCTGTGGTTTTCAAAAATACTTTTAAAGGCTTTTTTCTCAATTTGTACAACATCGAATATTGGTTCCGGCTGGGGAAACATTGGATAGTTTGCTTTAAAAACCGATCTGAATGTGTCGCCGGCTTCTCCTTTCCAGTATTCTTTATCCATTACCAATAGCAATTCACCGGCCTTGCCTGTTGCAGATGGTTTTTTGGGAGCATCTGTAATTCCGCATGATGATAAAAAAACAACCAGTAAAATAACGCCTAACTTTCTCATTTTTGTTGATATTTATTGTAAAACAATTCTTAACGTCCTGCCTTCCTGCAAATTATCATACTCTATAATTTCATTTTGTTCCATTATATCTTCAACGCTAATGTGTTCATATTTATTGGCTATGTCGAGCAAAGTATCACCCTTTTTTACAATGTAAAGGAAATAATCTGTGTCATCACTTAATATTTCTTCAATTTCGACATCCACTTCATAAACATGAAAATCATCATCATCCAAAATTATTTCCTCTGATTGATTATCATTGTCAGCAGTTACAATGTCTTTGTCGTTTTTTATAATAATATTTTGGCCCGGATATATTTTAGAGCTTGTCAGATTGTTCCAATGATTCAATTCATTAATTGACACATTGTATTTGCTGGCTATCAGGCTTAAGCTTTCGCCACTTCTTACAACGTGAACGTTATTGTTTTTACTAATATTGGGTAAAGACAATGGCTGAGGCGCTCTTACAACGAGCCTTTGGCCTTGTCTAATCATAGTTCCCCTGAGATTATTAAGTTGCTGAATTTCCCTAACGGTAGTTCCGTGTTTCATGGCAATAGTACCCAAAACTTCACCTCTTCTGACAACATGCACAATTGTTTCAGCCATTTTTGCCGCCAGCTCTTCCTGTTTTATTTGTTCATCTGTTTTATAATTATATATTTTTTCTTCATTAGAAACAAAAAGGCCGGAGTAATCTTTTGGCAGCCTTAATACGTATTGATTTTGAGATTTATAAGGTATAATGCCTTTTCTGAAAGAAGGATTTAAATATCTTATATGGTCATAGGGGATATCAAGAAGTTCGCTAATTGAGTTAAAGCTTAATTGTTTTTTAATATGTAGTGTGTCTATTTCAGAGTATGCATACGGTGCCGGTATAGCATACAGATTGTGTTCTTCTGCATATTCCATAACATAAGTGGCAGCAATAAAAGCGGAAACATAATTCCTTGTTTCTCTTGGCAGAAAATGACGAATTGCCCAAAAATCTTTGGCGCCGCCTGCTCTTCTTATTGCACGGTTGACATTGCCGGGGCCCGCATTATATGCAGCCATCGCAAGAAACCAGTCTTCATAAATATTATATAAATCTTTAAAATGCCGGCATGCTGCTTCTGTAGCTTTATGAACATCAGCCCGTTCGTCAACCAGGCTGTTGACCTGTAATCCATACATTCTGCCTGTGCCAAGCATGAACTGCCATATGCCTGTTGCTCCTGCATGTGACCTTGCAACCGGATTTAATGCAGATTCAATTACAGCAATGTATTTTAGCTCCAGGGGAAGATTGTAAGCGTCAAGCTGCTCCTCAAAATAAGGGAAATGCAATTCAGCTAAACCCAATAATCTTTCGGTGAGCTCCCGCTTGTTTACTGCATATAGTTTGATAAAAGGCTTTACCCTTGCATTATATGTGAAATCTATGGGTGACCTTTGATTTAATTGTTCAATTCTTTCAGAATATGCACTGTCTGAGTATTCAGGGATAAAATCACGAGGAAAATTCTCTGATGCTCTTTTTTCAATATAATCCGGGAATGAATTTAAATACAGTAATTGGGCAAGGCTGTCCAGCGCTCTTACAACCGGATCATCCGGCTCTATTTTGAATGTTTCAGTAGTATCTGATTTGAGGATTTCTGAATTTGCATTTGAAGCGAGTAGAGAAATTACAAATAGAGAGCATATAATTTTTTTGATCATAATTGTCATTATGTATTATTTATAAAAACCTGAATTAATTATTAATAGAAAGAAAGACATTATTAAAAAACTACTTGTTTTCTTTTTCTGATTTATTTTCGTCTTTTTTCTCTTTGCTTTCTTCTCCGTTTTGAGCGTCTTTGAATTCCTTAACTCCTCGCCCTAATCCCCTCATTAACTCAGGAATCTTTTTACCGCCAAACAACAGCAGTAAAATCAAAGCAATAATTACAATTTCCCATATTCCGGGCATCCACAGTATAATTGTTAAGTTCATGATGTAATATTATATAATTAAAAGCTGTTTTGTTCTATAGTAAAGCGATTATTCTATGATATATTGTACGATTTAAACAAAAAAAAGTTATTTGACAATATTATTTGGCAAGCCATTCTTCAGGGTTTTGTTTGTTTGTGCCGTGCCAGATTTGTAAATTGATAATTGTTTTTGCATCTTTAGAGCTTGTAGATACTACTCCAATTTCATCCTTGGTAGATAATTTTTCGCCGTTTTTTACAAATACCTCGGAAAGATTAGAGTAAACACTTAAAAACTCGCCATGTCTTACAATTACTGCATAATGTGTTCCCGGAACATAAATTACCCTGGAAACTGTTCCGTCAAAAAGCACCCTTGCCTTTGTCCCTTCAATAGTAGCGATATCAATGCCGTTATTTTGAATTTTAATATTGCGCAATACCGGGTGGTCTCTTTCGCCAAACTTTCCCACAACAACGCCTCTGGTGGTTGGCCATGGCAGTTTTCCCTTGTTCTTTGCAAAATTTCTGGATAATTCCATTTCTGCTGGTGTAAGCGTAAACTCCCTGCTTACAGGCCTTCCTTCAGCTTTTGCTTTTTCCTCTGCTTTGCGCCTTTCTTCTTCTATAATCCTGGCAATAGCACTGTCCAAAGCCTGTATAGATTTTTGCTGTTCCCGGAGCTCCTTTTTAAGATTGCTTTCCTGTTTTCTTAATCCCTGAACAAGTTGATTTTGTTCTTCTTTATCTGTTGTTAGTTCTTCAATTTCTTTTTGAGCATCTGCAAGCACTTTTTGCTGCTCTTCTTTTTCTTCTTTGAGTTGTGCTACTTTTTTGTTAAGCTCTTCATTGGTGTCAACAATCTTTTCTGCCTGGATTTGCCTGTGACGTGCATATTGTTGTAAATATTTTAATCTTAAATATGCCTGGTTAAAATCTTTTGACGAGAAAAGAAACATCAATCGATGATATGAACTTTGATTACGGTAAGCATAATAAATCATTCTGGCATATGATGCTTTCAGCTCCTCAAGTTCTTTTTCTAATTCTTCAATACTGGTATTATATGAGTTAATCCGGCGATTTAGTAATTGAACCTCACTGTTAAGAACACTTATGAGGTTTTCTCTTTTGCTGATTTGGTTGTTTAAAATAACTAATTGGCTAAGTGTTGACTCTGCTGTTTTTTTGGTTTTGTCTAATAGCTCATTGGTTAAGCGGATGTTTTTTTCCAGCTCACGCCTCTCGCGTTCAAGATCTTCCCTGTTTTGGCCTGTTGCAGCCTGAAAAGAAAAAAAGACAATAAGAAAAAGTACAATATATCTTGTACTATAAATCAATCTCTTCATAACGTGGCGGAATTCTAAAAGACATATTTTGAGGTGTATTTATGCTCATCCTGTTTAGCTTAATAAAAATTTCAGCATGCCTTGTTTTGTCAGTAAACAATAAATCCAATATGCTCGGAAGCAACTGCTCATCCAACTCTACCCATTCAGAATATATTGCTTTAATCATCCGGCCATATGTGTCTGTAATTTGATTTTGGCGTATTCTGAAATTGTCTGCATTTATAATTAAATCTTGTGATATCGAAAACAAATGATTATCTGACTTTATCCTTCGGGGGTTGTCAAGGTATATCAATTCCTTTTCATTCTTCATTATAAAATTATCATTTTCAAAATGAGGAAAATCATTACCGCTTATCAGGGATTGAAGCATAAAGAAATCTATATCTGCGCCTAACATACGATTAATGAATTTGTTATCACCAATATAATAAGATGATTCTAATCTGTTTATAAACTTAACAGAATCCGGTGTTACCAACAAACGAGCAACTTCAATACCCAAAACCGGAGTAATTGAAACAAATATTGCAGAATCTTTTTTTATCCTGATGGAGCCGGCAATGTTCAAATTACTGCCGTCAAATAAAGCATTTCCTGAGAATCTTGCTGAAAACCAATCATAGTTTGCATGCCTGATGTGAACCTCGGAAAATACTTCGTCAGCAGTTTTAAATACTTTTTCCCTGGGTGTAAATAGTTTTTTTGTTTTACATCCCCAAAATGCACCGACTGTTAGTAACAGTATCAATAAAATAGAAAAATGTGCTTTGATTTTATTCATATAAAGTTTTATCATTAATTTTTTTCTCTAACAAACTGCTTCCTTCTCCTGCCTCTAAAGCTTTTTCCCAATTTTTTATAGCTTCTTCTTTTTTTCCTGTTTTATAAAGAATATCACCATAGTGTTCCAATACTAGAGGCCGGTTTTCTTCCATGTTTTCTATAGCCTTTTCTATCCACACCATAGCCTCGTCATAATTGCCCAATTGATAAAGTATCCAGGCATATGTATCCTGAAAAGATGACAAGCCGGGATTCAATTCATTGGATAATTTTGACATTTGCCTGGCCTTTTCAAGATCTTTCTTTCTCTCACATAATGAGTAACTGTAATTATTTAACGCATAAGTGTTTTCAGGGTTTTTGTCAAGTGCGTGTTCGTATGCCTCGTCAGACTCTTCATGCATTTCAAGCTTGCTGTAAGCATCTGCCATCAATGCATAAAAATCAGAAGCGATAGTATCATCAGAGAGAACAAGTAAAACTCCTTGCTTCATTGCATCAACGGTGATTTCATATTCCTTTTGGTTATATGCTGAAATTCCCTGGTAATAAAACAGCAGCGGATGTTCAAAGAAATACTCCAAAGCCATTGTTGAATGTTTAAGCATTGATTCATGATCATTTAATTCACCATCAATATGTAATATCTGGTCCCAGATTCCGGGGTTGTCAGGTTGAATTTCAACAGCCTTTAAATATGCTTCCCTTGCTTTTTTATATTCTTTATCACGGTATAAAAAATCACCGTAAATATAATGCACCTCTGCTCTGTCCGGATGCTCTTCCAAAAGTTTTTCACAAAAATCATAGGCCAGTTTCAGATATTCTTCATCATTAGCAGAAAAACGATACAGACTGAGCATTACCTTTTCTTTATCTTCAACACTCATGTATGGGCTGGCAAATGCTCTTTCTAAGTATTCAAATGCTTTTTCATTATTCTCTTGTGCACGATAATAATCTGCAATTAACAAGAGTGAATATGGGCTGTCAGGGTCAATTTCCAGCATTTTTTCATAAAGCTCAAAAGCTTTGTCATGCATTTCTTCTGACAGATATAGGTCGGATAAATAGTCCAGATATCTGTAATTACCCGGGAAAAGCTTTACAAGTTTTTCTACCTCTTCAATTGCTTTTTTTGTTTCACCAATTTCTAAATAAAGGCTTTGCCTTTCAATTGCAATTTCGTCGGAATATCCTATTACACTTTCTAATTGATTATACACCTCTATTGCTTCTTTGTAGCGGGACAATTTTGTTAGCGTTTCTACCAGGTTTAAATAAAGGTTAACATCACGAGGATAATCTTCTACTAGTTTTTTTTCAATTTCTAAGGTTTTCTCAAATTCGCGGTTTAAGCTGTAAATATCGGCAAGTATTATTCTGTAATACAGATTGTCGGAATCAATCCGGTTTGCTCTTCTGGCAAATATAAGGGCATCATCGTATTGTCCTTCTATTGCATGGATCTTGGCGAGCTCAAAGTATGCTGCAGAGTTCTCAGGATCTTTCTCAACGGCTGTAGCATAATTAACAATTGCCTTGTTAATGTTTCCCTTAATTCGTTCTCTTGTGCCTTCTATTAATAGCGCAGAGCTTTCATGTTTTTCCATTTCCGAAACGGCCTGTTGCTCTTTTTCACCTCTTTGGAAAAGTGTTTTACAGGAGGAAAAAACCAAAAGAAAAACAATTGGAATTATTTTTATATATGTTTTTAATTTTATCATAACCGGAAGAATTATGTTTTTATTTAGTTCCGGTATGCCCAAAACCACCGGCACCTCTTTCAGTTTCCGAAAGAATATTAACTTCTGTAAATTCTGCTCTTTGATGCTCTGATATAACCATTTGGGCAATTCTGTCTCCGTTGCTTATTGTGAAATCATCTTCAGATAAATTAACCAGTATTACTTTTACTTCACCTCTGTAGTCGGCATCAATAGTGCCCGGACTGTTTAATACGCTTATGCCTGATTTAATTGCCAGGCCACTTCTTGGCCTTACCTGTGCTTCATAGCCCGTAGGTAATTCGATAAACAAACCGGTTGGTACTAAACAACGCTGTAAGGGCTTAATTATTATTGCTTCGCTAAGATGCGCCCTTAAATCAACTCCTGCCGATGAAATTGTTTCATATCCGGGAATGGGATTATCCGACGTATTAACAATTTTGACTTCGATTTTTTTCATTTTTTATTTCATTTTTTTGTAAAGGCAAAGTTAATCAAATCCTTCTAAATGCTTGTTTTGTTTTGACATCCACACTTCTCTTTCTTCTTTGAACATTAAATTCTGAAGTGTATCCACCAGGTCTGCAATATCTGTGTCATTGTTGCTCAAAATGATGAGGACAGCCCTGTTGTCGGTATAACGCTTGAAGCTTGTTCGGAAACCATGCCAGCGGCCGGGATGATGGATTACCTTATAATCCAGAAATTCCTGCAGGCGCCAACCATAACCATAGTCAATAAGACTGTCATTATCCAGCCTCGCAAAACTGAAAGCTTCTTTCTTTTTTTCATCCGGAATTAAAGTATCTGAATATAGTGTGTAATCCCACTTTTGTAAATCCGGTATATTTGAATAAACACCCTTGTCGCCAAAAACTGCATCTAGCATGTCATCAGGGATTATAAGCCAGTTGTTCCCTGACTTCCTGTATCCATAAGCCCTGTTGTTAATTGTGTCCGTTTTGCGTGGGTCGTAAACAAAGGTGTTGTTTAAGCCCAATGGAGAAAATATTCTTTCATTTAAAAAATCAGGAAAAGGCTTTCCGCTAACCCGCTCTACTATAAGCGCTAAAAATACATATCCCGTATTTGAGTATTGAAACTTACTGCCCGGGTTAAAGTTTAAGGAGCGGTTTTGCCTGATATAAAATTCCAGGACATCTTCGTTGTCGGGAAACTCCGAGCCTGTCCAAAAATTTTCAAGCAAATACATATAGTTTTGTAATCCCGATGTGTGCGTCAGCAAATGTTTAATAGTTATGTCTTCATATGGAAACTCCGGAATGTGCTTTACAACAGAGTCATTAATGCTTAAAAGAGAATCTTCCTGTAGTAACAATATGGCCGTGGCTGTAAATGTTTTAGAAATACTTGCAAGCTGAAAAACAGTTGTTTTATTTAAAGCCTGGGAAGTTTTATAATCTGAAAATCCGATACTTCGGTCATATAAAGTTATTCCGTTTTTTGAAATGTATATATTGCCATTAAAATCCTGGTTTGTTAGGATGCTTGTTACTGCTTTGTTAAAAAAGTATAGTTCTTCTTCGCTTTGCCCGTAAAGCCGTAACAGTGAGCTTTCCGGATGGCCCGAAAGCACATTAAAGTCATAATAGCTGCGATAACAGGTCGTGCTTCCTATAATAAATGTTATAATAAAAACGGCAAACTTTAGTTTAAAATGCTTCATGCTTATTAAATAATCCTGCTTTAAATGATGCACAAAATTATATGATTATATGCATAAATTGTAATAAGTCGCTTATGTTTTTTGAATTATTGGCAGCTTCTTGTAATAAAACAGATACTTCTGATAATATTTAATTGTTAAAATTGTAACTTTGTAAATTGTATATAGTTTAAACAAAAGAGAGTATGCTTTGTTAATAAACTGATACTCCGGAAAAAAGATATGATATAATGACAAGAAACAATGTTTTAATAATATTTGCAATTCTCCTGTTAAGTATTAGCGCCTGTGTTCCCCATAGTAAGATGGTTTACCTGCAACAACAAGGCGAGATACAAGATACCCTAAAGTTCTCAAGGCCGGAATATCATATTAAAGCAGGGGATATACTTCATGTAAGAGTGTTAACAATGGAGGAGGAATCCTTTCTGATGTTCAATAATGTTGAAAATCGTGGTTCTACTTCTTATTCTACAAGAGAGAACCAGATTAGTGTTTATCTTCATGGATATAATGTAAGCGATAATGGAAATATTACATTGCCTGTTATAGGAAAGGTTGAGGTTGCCGGGCTCACTACAGAACGGGCACAGGATAAGATTCAGGAAAAAATTGACAAATATTTAATTGGTGCTACAGTAGTAGTTAAGATTGCTAACTTTTCTGTTACAGTTCTGGGGGAGGTTAAACGCCCCGGTAATTATTATGTTTATGATAATAGATTTACTGTAATGGACGTTTTAGGTATGGCAGGAGATATGACAGAATTTGGTAACAGGCAAGTGAACATTGTAAGGCAAACAGAAGACGGAGCCGTGTTTTCTGTTTTGGACATCACAGACAGCCAGGCAGTTACTTCAGAGTTTTATTATTTACAACCGGATGATCTTGTTTATGTGCAGCCACACAGAGTTAAAAGGCTGGGCTTCAGAGAGTTTCCGTTTAGTGTGTTGTTCTCTGCAATAACTACTACCATATTGTTGCTTGGTTTTCTAAGATAATAAATAAGGTTAAACACAAATAATTTTTTATAATGACTCAAGAGCCTTTTCGCGAAGAAACTATTGACCTTAAAAGGTTGGTGTTTAAATATATGCGCTTCTGGTATTGGTTTGTAATATCCATAGCTATTGCTATTGCAATAGGTTATTTTATTAACAAATTTGCGGAAAGCAGATTTAGCGTTAAGTCCAGTGTTTTAATAAGAGATGACCGAAGAGGTGGTTTTCGTCCGTCACAGGCATCAAATTTTATGCAGGAGCTGGAGATATTCAACCCCAGAACAAATATATATAATGAAATGGCCGTTTTGAGCTCCTATGCACTTGTAGATTCTGCCATAAAAAAACTTGACCTTAATGTTTCTTACTATAATATCGGGCGATTGGTTGGGGAAATTCGTACTACTGAAATTTATCACAGCAGTCCTTTTGTTGTGCATTACGATACTGCAGACATAAACCTTATAAACAGAAGTTTTAACGTTAAAATTCTATCAGAAAAATCTTTCGAAATAGAAGCTTCTGATAAT
>JAWOBS010000356.1:0-3005 GCA_046484145.1 Bacteroidales bacterium | reverse complement strand
CACCCTCTCCTAAATTTGGGATTGCAAAGATAATACTTTTTTCCGCTATCCAAAACAAAAAACACCTTTTTTTATCCCCTCATCCTTTTCCTGTTTTTCTGCTTTATCCATCTCTCCGAAAGCGGCTGCAAATATAAAAACTTTAAATCTTATTTTCCAAATCTTTTTACAAAAATATTAAAAATATTTTTCGAAGTTTTTTTATCTTATTTTGTAGAACTTTTTCCCTGAATTGGGAGTGCAAATATAAGCGTACTTTTTGAATTAACAACACTTTTTCTCAAAAAAAAACAAAAAAAAACTCAATCTTCTATTTATCAACAACATATTTTTTTAATCATGAAAAGACCAGGCAATACCATATTTAAAAACAGGCTGCGGAGAAGGATAATAAGGAGCATTAAAATAATAGTTTTCATTTAAGGCGCTGTTTAAATAGCTATATTGAATATAAATTCTTGCTCGTTTTAACGTAAAATTTGCAAATACATCAAATCGATGGAAATCATTCATTCTATTTTCAAATTGTCTGTAAAACATCCCTGTAGACGGCATAAAACCATCGGCATAAAAACTACTGGAATATCTGTAATCAACACCAACCTGAACCAAAAGCTCTCCTCCGGTTGATTTAAACTGAAGTAATTTCTGATAGTATAACGACTGATAAGCATTAAACTCAGGGAATGCTATGATACTGTCATTTGAAGATTTCTGATAAACAAACCGAGTATTTGAATGTATGGGTCCTAACTTAATCTTTTTTGAAATATCTGCCGTTAAAACATTTATCGGATCTAAATATTGCTTAACAGAAGCTGTTGTATCAAAATAAATATGATTTGTTAGCTGTCCTATTTGAATTTTTGCATTAAGTTTATATTTACTACTTTGAATAGCTAACCCTACATCAAAATCTTTAATTGATTTTAAATTGCTGTTGTTCCATTTAAAATGATTTGAAGTATACGTAGTTAAAAAGTAATCGGGTCTTTGATTCGAATACCTCCCCTCTATACTAATATCAAAATCTTTTAATAAATAGGTTGCCTTTAAATGGGTTAAATAGCTTTCTTTTTTATATCCGTTAAAATAATAATCTGTATACCCCTTGAGAAGAAGGTTATCAAATAATAATGTTTTTATAAAAAAGGAAATACGACTGCTATTTTTTACAGACTCATGATTGGATTGAATAATTGTATCCTGAACGGGATTAATTAATGTGTCGGTATATGAAGTATCAGGAATAATATTGTAATTATATTTCATCCGTTCATGATAGAGGGAGATGCGTGAGCTAAACTGTTCTTTTTTTCGATAATGTAATGATAACGTATTTGCAAAACGTTTTTGTCCCACTTCATCGCTAGTTTGGGATGAATCGATAAAAAAATCCATCGAAGAATAAAAAGGCTCGGATAAATCATCATCAAAAAACTTTCGCTCATCTTTATTGTAAAAAAGCTCATGAGAAAAACTAAATCCGGAATATTTAATTGTTTTTTCCTTCTTTTCTTCGGAACCTGCATCATCACCATTAATACTTTTATCATTATTTTTATTTAAAAGAGAGTCATTGGTTTCTGTAGAATCATTAAGCTGTATATGATCCCCTAGAAGGTTTAAACTATCATTTTCAGATATAGCTTCATCCTGTTCAATGGGTGAATCATTAATTGAATCTACAGGCTCAGATTCCGGTTCGACATTTTTATGCAATCTATATTCATGGGCTATATATAAACCTGATGAAAAAATTTGACTTCTTGCATCAGAGAGTTTAACCGGAATATTTCTTCTATCACTATAATCTTCATCACCTAAATAATGTAAGCTATCAATCCCTCCGTTCATTTGACTTTTATTCCTGTTAAAATAATAGTTAACATGCAATTTATAGCTTTCGGTATGGAAACTTGAGAAAAGTCTGATAATGTTTTGTCTAACTTGTTGTTCCTGGTAACGACCATCTGATGAAATCATATCATAATCAATGCCCACATTAAAGTTTTCAGTTACATTCTGGGTATGTAAAACACCAAGCAACTGTTCACTTTCATCTTTTGGACCTGCATTACTATAATTTAATAAGGTATACCGTTTTTTTGTATTAAAATAATATTGATCCTCGTGATGATGAAAATAGATACCTAAAGGTTGACTAAAAACGAACCCGGTATTATTTTTCATTCTATCGTTGTAAATATTTGATTTCACCGGCGTACCTAAATTCCCAAGATAAGTAGCCGTTATGGTATTTTTTAATATAGGGTTATATTTTTGAAACCCTTCAAGAGAAGTATCCACTTCGGCATATTCCAGGCTTAAATCGTATGGATTAATTTTCCAGTTATACATATTTCGATATTCAAGGCTATCTATTTGTCCAAAGCTAAATAAAGACAAGAGCAGCAAAACTGAAATTATTGAAAAACTTTTTATTTTCATGATGGCAAAGATAAAAAAACCAGTCATATATAAATCAGCCTGTTCCAAAAAGATAAAAAAATACTTAAAAAACAGATAAAAAAAAAGCCTCATTAGCAAACTACTAATGAGGCTTATATAAAATCGGCGGCGACCTACTCTCCCACATATGCAGTACCATCGGCGCTAGTGGGCTTAACTTCTCTGTTCGGAATGGGAAGAGGTGGAACCCCACTGCAATAACCACCTTAAGATTGTTACCTGAGTATTTTCAGGTATAATTTTTTATAACATATTGTCGGAAAGAAAATTTAGGAAAACGTTTGAAAAAAGCGCTCGGGTAATTAGTATTGCTCAGCTTTGACATTACTGCCTTTACACTTGCAACCTATCAACGTCCTAGTCTTGAACGACCCTTAAGGGAAATCTCATCTTGAGGAGAGCTTCGCGCTTAGATGCTTTCAGCGCTTATCTCTTCCAAACATGGCTACTCTGCAATGCAGCTGGCGCCACAACAGATACACCAGAGGTTTGTCCGCTCCGGTCCTCTCGTACTAGAAGCAGGGCCTCTCAAA
>JAWOBS010000338.1:0-5030 GCA_046484145.1 Bacteroidales bacterium | reverse complement strand
ACTTAAACTATTCAATGGAAGAGGCGCGTTTAACTCTTGAGCAATCTCAGTATGAACCTCCTGCAACTATCAGGCAGGCCGAAATAGCTCTTGAAAAACAAGAAAGGTCTTACAAGCAGTCATTACATAATTATGAGTTGCGTGTTGAGCAAGCAAAAGCAAAAATGCAGGAAGTGACCGCTTCTTTGAATCAGATAACCAGGCGTCATAAAAATATGCTTGATGTCCTTGAAGAATTTGTTATTACAGCTCCAAAAGCCGGAATGGTTATATATAAAAGAAACTGGGATGGTTCTAAAACAGTTGTCGGTTCACAGATAAATACCTGGGATAATATTGTAGCGACTTTACCTGATTTTTCTGTTATGATAAGCAAAACTTACGTTAATGAAATAGATATAAGTAAGGTAAAAACCGGGCAAAAAACAGAAGTGATTATTGATGCTTTCCCTGAACATAAATACACTGGTGAAGTTATAGAAGTTGCAAATATTGGAGAACAAAGGCCTAATCAGGACTCAAGGGTCTTTGAAGTGAAAATCAGAATTAATGAATCAGATTCTATTATGAGGCCGGCAATGACAACAAAAAATACTATCATCATTGACAAAATAGATGATGCTGTCTTTGTGCCTATTGAAGCAATACATACAAATGACAGCCTGGAATATGTTTTTCTTCAATCGGGTAGAACACTTAAACAACAGGTAATTACAGGCAGAAGAAATGAAAATCATATTGTTGTTGAGAAAGGTTTGGAAAAAGGGGATAAGGTTTTTCTCACAACTCCATCTAATCCTGATTCTTATTCATTAACAGAGTTAAAAACTACCGAATAGTTATAAGTTTATTCCTAAGTTGAATTTAATTATAATGAGCAAAAAAGTAAATACGCATTTGTTTGAAAAGTTTTTTTACAACTTAAATATTGCCTTTGAAGCAGTTTTTGCTAACAGGTTCAGAAGTATTTTAACAGCTCTTGGAATAATCTTTGGCGTTGCTGCTGTTATTGCAATGCTTGCTATTGGTTCAGGAGCCAGGCAGGAAATACTTGACCAGATGAAATTGATCGGTGTAAATAACATTGTTGTCAGACCCCTGGTCCTAAATGAAGGAGAAATGGAAGATCTTCTAAAAGGCAAATTTTCTCCCGGCCTAAACCTTAAAACCGCCGAAAGTATTAGTGATGTGCTGCCAAATATTAGCAAAATAAGCCCTGAAATTGAGATAAATACTTTTGGTGTAAGAGAGAGTATTCGCAAACCTGTCAGACTAGCAGGTGTTGCTGCGGATTTCTTTGAGGTTTTTAACCTTAGGATTATTAATGGTTCAATGTTTAATGAAAGTCAACTATTATCAGGAGAACCGGTTTGCATTATCGGAGAAACTGTAAAATTGCATTTTTTTGGAAATTCTAATCCTGTTGGAAAACAAGTTAAATGTGGAGACAACTGGCTAACCGTGATTGGAGTTGTTGAAGAGCGTAGAGTAAAGGAAGATGAGATGGAAACATTAGGTGTAGGCCAGTTTTCTAATACAATATATACTCCTGTAAAAACAGTTTTGTTGAGATATATTGACAGGTCTTTTGTTTCTGCAGCCGATATAAAGAAGGAAAGGTCATCCCAAAGGTCGAGAAGAAGAGCAGACAATGATGAAGACGAGCAGAAAACAGCAGAGAACTATCATCAGCTTGACAGGATAATTGTCCAGATTGATAATTCTAATCAACTCGCATCAACAGCAGCTGTCATTAAAAGGATAATAAACAGAAGGCATAACGGTGTTGAAGATTTTGAGGTTATCATTCCTGAGGTATTATTACAGCAGGAACAACGCACAAAAGACATTTTTAACATTGTGCTTGGCGCTATAGCAGGTATTTCACTAATCGTTGGAGGTATTGGGATTATGAATATAATGCTTGCAAATGTAATGGAAAGAACCAGGGAAATCGGTGTGCGGCTTGCTGTAGGTGCAAAAAAAACGGATATTGTTTTCCAATTTCTGGCAGAGTCAACGATTATAAGCCTTACCGGTGGTACTATTGGTGTTTTCCTTGGGATTGGACTTTCCAGGATTATAATGCATGTTGCCGGAATTTTAACAATAGTTTCTTTTCAGTCTATACTTATCTCTTTTGGTGTTGCTGCTTTTGTTGGAATTGCATTTGGTTTTATGCCCTCCAGAAAAGCCGCTGAAAAAGACCCGGTTTCTTCATTGCGCTATGAGTAATAGAGGCATTTTTCTACCTTTTAGGCACTGCTGCACTTTGATAGAAAATCCATGTTTTGTATATTTGTTTGAGTATATTGTAATAATTTAGTTTTTGAAATAAATTAAAAAACCAGAGATATGAAAAAATTTGCAGTTATTTTGTCCGGAAGCGGAGTGTATGATGGATCAGAGATTCATGAAGCAACTCTTACTTTATATTATATTAAAAAGCAAGGTGCCGATTATGAGGTGTTTGCGCCAAATATTGACCATCACCATGTAATTAACCATATTACAGGGCAAGAGATGGAAGAGAGAAGAAATGTGCTTATTGAATCAGCACGTATCGCCAGGGGAGATATCAAAGACCTGAAAGACTTTAACCCTGTAATGTTTGATGCTCTAGTCTTTCCCGGTGGTTTTGGTGCTGCGAAAAACTTAAGCAGCTTTGCCTTTGACGGCCCTGATTGTAAAGTTAATAAGGATGTTGAAAAAGCAATTCTTGCAATGCATAAAGCAGAAAAACCTATTGGAGCCTTGTGTATTTCACCTGTGATTATCGCAAAAGTATTAGGTAATGTTGATTTGACCATTGGCCAGGATGATGGAACAGCTGAAGCAGTAAAGGCCCTTGGAGCTAATCACAAAAAAACCAATCATGGTGAAGTTGTTATTGATGAAAAAAACAAAGTTTTTTCAACACCGTGCTATATGCTTGATGCAAATATCGCCCAGATTGGCGAAGGTGCCGAAAATGTTGTAAAGGCTATGCTTGAGTATATGTAGCTTATAAGTGGAATTTATGATAATCACTCAGGTCGTTTAATTTGCGTTTTCTGAATGTGTCAATTTTGTTGCAAACAACACAAAAAAGCTCCAGGTTATTTTTCTTGAGCCACTTGAGGGCTGTTTTGTCTCCCATAGATGCTTCTGCAATTATAAGTAAAAACTGATATTTGTGCTTTGCCAGCCATGTTTTTGCTTTTTTATCATCAAAGATGGCGTAGCTTAAAGCTGCAAAATGAGGATAATTGTGTTTTATAAGCCATTTTACGGCTTCGTCACTGCACTGGATAGCATTTGCAAGAGCTGCAAGTTCCGGGTATCCATTATTTAAAAGCCAGTTAAGAATCTTTTTGTTTTCGTTTACAGCTTCTCCAAATGCTAATAATATTTTTGGCGGGTAATTAATCATAAATTCATTTGCTCTTTAACGTATAATATACATTTTCCCAAAACCTTTATGGAAATATTCCCGGGCAGATGTGTTATTCATTTCTATTGGCTTCTCATCAATATTTGTAATCACCCTGTACAAATAGACACCGTTTGCCAGCCTGTCACCATATTGGTCAGTTCCATCCCATGCATATTGTGTAATGTTCCTGCCTATTCTTATTTCACCAAGCTCTGTTAAATCAATTTCCCTGACTACCTTTCCAGTAATTGTTAATATTTGTATTTTGAAAAATGTTGGCAATTCCGAACCCGTCAAAGTAAACACAAAATGTGTATGCGTTGAAAATGGATTTGGCCAATTTAACACTTCTGTAATCGTTGACCTTGTGATAATTTCAAAATTAATGCTTAAATCCTCTTTCCCTGATTCGTTTTTTGTCCTGTCAATTGCCTGCACTAAAAGTTTGTATGTGCCATCAATCTCAAATTCAGGATTTAGTTCTATTTTGCAGGTATTATTTGATTCAGAAGCCGGGTAAAATCTCATGTTCTCAATGCCGTCTTCATAAAAGTAAAGCCTTTTTGGTTCTTCTGTTTCCGGCTCTTGAATATAAACTTTCACCAGTGAAGTATCATTAAGGATCAGGTATGGGTTTTCATCCATCAACGAAATTACAATATTAGGCTTGGCAGATACAATGTCACCATCCATTATTCTAACACCATCGAAGGTTACATCAAGCAATGGATTTGACTGGTCTTCTTCAACAAAGAAAGGCAACAAACCAACATTGTTAAAGTGATATTGTTCTAATTGGTCATTGTCAGGGTTAACCTCAATCCATAAACTGTTGCTGCCCGGAAATCCCTTTGTGTTAAATACAATAGTGTCAATTAAAACATCTCCGGAAGGATGTGGCCTTTGTCTTGGATATTCAATAGGATGCATATTTCTGGCCTGGTCCATTACCCAGTATTTAACAAGTAAGCTGTCCATGTCATAATCACTGATATTATGAATTGCAGTTGAGAAGACAAGTTCCTGGCCTTCAGGCAATGTTTCGCTTTCAAAAACAAAGTTCAAAGAAGGGTTGATGGCAGTTTCGGGTGTTGGCTCGTAAATAACCTGCCATCTGCGCATCTGCGCAGGAGTGCGGTTTTCATCATCCATCATATTTACCATAAGATGAATATAAGGATACTCATCAGCATTGATGTTCATTTTTGAAGAAAAATAGATATCTGTTGAATCAGCCGGTATTTGAGAGTATAATGTATCAATCATACCTGAATGCTTAACACCCAGTATGTTCATCCAGACTGAATCAGTCTCCAGCCCTTCATAGTTTTCCTGTCTCCAGTGCACCGATTCCCATGATTTTGCCGGGCCGATTCTTTCTGAAAGGATATAACCCTGGTTCCAGTTTGTTTCAATGCTATCAGTAAGCTCAATAATAGAGGTGACGCTACCTCCTATAACTTCATTTGCTGACCCAATGACAGAGCCTTTTTGGCTGAACATCTGATATGGAGTGTTGTTTTCGAGATTCCTGATGTTTGCACTGCCGAGAGTTTCAAATGCTTCGTAAAGATCTTCCGGATAGTTTTCTGCATTGTGGTTTCTGTGACTTTGA
>JAWOBS010000297.1:0-13417 GCA_046484145.1 Bacteroidales bacterium | reverse complement strand
ACAAAAGAGGTTGTAGAATCCCTACTTGATTTTGCAGAAAAAATATCTAAAACTTCATTTTTACAAAAAGGCAAAGATGCTTTTGCAATAAATCGCTTCTTCCTCGAAATACAATCAGAATTATTTAATTACTGCACAAATAGAAAAATCCCATATAATAAAGCCGATCAGGCCATAAAAAAAACATTATTTCCCATTGGAATTTTTGAAACAATGGATATTATCGGTTTCAGAATTTTAGAATATTCTATTTCAAATTATATAAACCTACATGATAATCCTCAACAAATTCATCCTCTTCTAAGCTTCATAAAAGATAAAATGAAAGACGACAAAATGGGATTAATCAGCAAAGAAGGGTTTTTAACTTATCCTTTGGAAAATCTATCAGTTACAGATAAAGAAATTGAAGAAATGAGCAATTTTGCAAAAAACATACTCGCCAAAACTGCTGACAATTATATAAACAACGGATTCTTTAAAAATAAAGAAGAAGTTGAGATAGTTATTTCTGAATATACCAGCTCAGACTTCAGGTTTTAAGACCAAAGTCATATTCCTCTTATCATATTTTTTGGATTTAGGATATAATCCAGTTTTTCCTTTGTAAGGAGTTTCTTTTCAAGAACCAGGTCATAGACGCTTTTCCCTGTCTCCATGGCTTCCCGGGCAATTACTGTTGATGCTTCATACCCGATATAAGGATTTAGAGCTGTAACCAGGCCAATAGAATTTTGCACCATATTTTTACAAACCTCTTCATTAGCTGTAATTTCTTTAACACATCTGTATGTTAGCACCTGCATTCCATTTTTTAACATTTCAATGGATTCAAACAAGCTTTGCACAATAACAGGCTCCATGACATTTAGTTCGAGCTGTCCGCCCTCAGCTGCCAGTGCAACGGTAAGATCATTTCCGATAACTTTAAAAGCGATCTGGTTAACTACTTCAGGGATAACAAGATTCACCTTACCCGGCATAATTGTAGAACCGGGCTGCATCGGGGGCAGGTTGATTTCGTTAAAACCCGCTCTTGGGCCCGATGACAGCAATCTTAAATCATTGGATATTTTAGAAAGTTTCACAGCCAATCTTTTCAGAGCACCTGAATAAGAAACAAAATCGCCGGTATCCTGGGTTGCCTCAACAAGGTCTTTAGCTAAACTTATATCCATATTCGTTATCTCTCTGAGATGAAATATTACCTTTTTACTAAAATCAGGATCTGCATTAATTCCGGTTCCTATGGCTGTACCTCCCATATTAACTTTAAGAAATTGCACTGATGTCCTGTTTAATTCTTCAATCTCCTCATACAAGGTAACAGCGAATGCTTCAAAAGTTTGGCCTAAAGTCATAGGTACGGCATCCTGCAATTGTGTTCTTCCCATTTTAATAACATTTGCAAACTCTTTAGCCTTCTCACGAAATGCCCGGGCCATATCTTTAAGCACAATTATTAATTTCTCATTAGATTTTACAAGAGCAATTTTAACAGCAGTCGGATAAGCATCATTAGTAGATTGAGAAAGATTAACATGGTTATTAGGGTGGCAAAAGTCATAATCTCCCCGCTCCTTCCCCATCATTTCAAGCGCACGGTTGGCAATAACCTCATTTGCATTCATATTTGTGGATGTGCCGGCACCACCTTGTATCATATCAACAACAAAATGAGAATGGTATTTATTTTCAATGATTTCTTCACAAGCTGTAATAATTGCTTTAGAAAGTTCATCAGACAATAAGCCAAGTTCGTGATTTGCTTTAGCTGCAGCCATTTTAACAATAGCAAGGGAATCGATAAAATCAGGATAGAAGTTCAATGTAATCCCACTAATATTAAAATTTTCCAGTGCACGCAATGTCTGAATTCCATAATAATATTCATAAGGGACATCGCGCAAACCCAAAAGATCGTGCTCAAGGCGGGTCTTCCCGGATTCATACTGGGCTGTAGAGTTAATAGCCCTTGAGTTGGCATGTCTCATGCGACGTGAAACCACTTTTGTAATATTTGAAAGAGTAACAACAGCAATATCACCAGATTTACTAATAACATCACCATTAATTACAAGCACAGTGCTTTTCTCCTTAGCCCTGGCAGATGTTGAATGTGGTGAATCTTCCATTAGTGAGCCCTCACCCAGAAAATCATATTGGCCAAAATTTGTAATTATCTTCTCCTCTCCGAAAGGAGTAGTTTTAAATAACTCCACTTTACCATCGGCGATGAAAAAAATCTGCTTTCTTGGAGTATTCTCGTGAAAAAGATAAGCACCTTTCCTGAAATTCTTCACTGAAGTTTCCTCGGCAATTAGCTTTATACTATTGTCATTGAGACCTTTAAAAAGTTCTATCTTTTTTATTAATTCTAATTTTTCCTGTACAGTCATTTTATAAGTTCTTTTAAAAATATTTTACCAAAATGGCCAAAAATCTAAAATCATACTTTATAGTTCAAAATTACATTTAAAAACAATTTTATAAACAGCCAAAATATATTTATTATCATTATTGTCCGGTAAATCGAAAATAACGAGCCAGTTTTAAAACGAGATTCCTCACTCCACTTCGTTACGTTCGGAATGACAAGCACTTATGTTGGAAGAGGATGGGGTTGGTGGCGGCAAAGCCGCCACCAACCCCATCCTGATAAAAACCCATGGATGCCCTGTCATTTCGACCGAAGGGAGAAATCTCGTAATCTTTACCGGACAACAAAGATTTATTCTCATGCTATATCATACAAACATTTATATTTGCAAAAAGTTTCTAAAGCTTTTTATTATAACAGATTTATTATAAAGAATTTATTACAATGAGAAGAAATGTAGTTATAACTGCAATAAATACCATAAATGCATTAGGTTTAAACATAGATGAATGTTGGGATAATTTATTAAAAGGCAAATCAGGAGTGAAAAGAATAACTCACTTTGATCCTTCAGAATTGGAGACACAAATTGCAGCTGAAGTTCCCACTGCATTTGCAGAATACGCAAAAGAATATGTAAAAAAGCGCAGTGCCAGGCAAATGACCAGGGTTACACAAATGGGATTAGTATGTGCAAAAGAGGCTATATCTAAAAACAATATTGACACAGATTTTTATCAGAAGGATCGTTGTGCTGTAATAAGCGGGATTGTGAATGCGGGTTATTCATCCCTGGAAAAGTCAGAAGATGAAAAGAACAGCATCCTGAAAGCTATGAACAACTCCTTAAGTGCATGGATTTCTCTTGAATATGGATTTGAAGGTGCAAGTTATTCTGTTGCAACAGCTTGTTCATCATCAGCATATGCAATAGCACTTGGATATGATATGATCGCAAATGATCAGGCAGATATGGTGGTAATTGCCAGCTCTGATTCTGTCGTTAACCCTGAAGAAATAAAGGGCTTTAATGAAATATATGCATTATCAACCCGTAACGACAATCCCGGACTGGCTAGTTGTCCGTTTTCAAATGAGCGTGACGGCTTTGTTATTGGCGAAGGAGCCGGGGTTATGATACTTGAGGCAGAAAACAATGCGAAAACCAGAGGTGCAAAAATATTAGCTGAGCTGTGCGGTTATGGACTGACAAGTGAAGCCTACAATATTATATCCCCAAAAGAAGATGGAGAAGGTATGCTGATTACAATGCAAAAAGCATTAAATCATGCAGGAATAAGTCCTGAAGAAATAGATCATATAAATGCACACGGCACCAGCACTCCTTTGAATGACAAGTATGAAACTATGGCTATAAAAAAACTCTTTAAAGAACATTCGGCAAATATTCCTGTTGTGTCCAGCAAATCAATGACCGGACATACTATTGGAGCAGCCGGAGTTATTGAAGGTGCTATTACTGTTAAATCCCTGCTTGAGCAAAAGTTACATCCAACAGCAAATCTCCTTGTTGCTGATCCTGAACTTGACCTTGATTATGTTCCAAATATTGCCAGAAATCACAAAATGACTTATGCCATATCCAATTCTTTTGGCTTTGGCGGCCATAATGCTACTTTAGTTTTCAAAAGCTATGCTGTTTAATTAATCTCCTTTTAAAAAAATCCTTAATTTTGCACTTGGTTTTGAACTAAGGATTTTTAATTTATTATTACTAAATTTTTATAAATGGATAATATTACTGATGAAATTAAGCAGGAAGTAAGAGATATTGTTATTGATTTCTTCTCTGAAGAATGTGAAGTTGATGCATCTGAAATTAATGACAATTCTCATATTTTCAATGATCTGGAAGGAGATTCATTAATGTTTCTGGAGCTAATTGAAATTTTTAAAAAGAAATACAATCTTGATATTGACCTGAAAACTATAGGAAAATTTAGCCTAAAGCATCCCGTAAAAACTATTGGAGAATTAATAAATATGCAGATTCTCATTATAGAGCACGAGAACAACATCATCAATATTGAATAATATGATTACCGGATGCGGTATAGATACAGAAGAAAGATATCGTTTCAATAAGCACATTGACAACATCAATGAATCTGATTTCATTTCCACGGTTTTTTCAGAAACTGAGATTGAAAGTTTCAAGCACTTTAATCCATCTTTGTGCACTCCTATTGCTTTTTGCTGCAAAGAAGCAATCTTTAAAGCATTGGGAAATAGCTGGACAACGAGTGCTTTAAGCTGGAAAGATATTGAAATAATTTTTGAGGATATACCCGAGAAAAAGAAATACAAAATAAATCTCACCGGTGAAGCAAAATCAATGCTAAAAGAAAAAAACAACTCCAGGATAATAAGTGATTATGATTACAATGATGATTATATAACCTTCGAAATTATACTTCTCAATGAATAATCACAGCTTTTTATTTCCGGCTTTTGTTTTAAAATACAGGGGTGATGAAATTGACATCATCAGTAGTTGTGGTATTGAATTTAACAAAAAGCTTCAAGAACTAACAAAAATTACTAATACTGATCTGACAGATTACCATATAAAGCACAACAATTTTATTGACGATGAATTAAAAAATCAACTAATCACATACCTGATAAGCTGCTTATTCTCTGATATTTTAAAATCAAAAAATATTTTCCCAAAGTATATTGCATCATTAAGCATGGGATTATATTCAGCGCTATACTGTTCCGGTAGCATTTCTTTTGCATCCGGTGCAATGCTTATAAAAAGAGTTTTCAAAATATTAAGCGATCAGGTTAGAGACAAAAGTTATAAAATGCTTGCTATTACAGGTTTTTCTGATGAAGATATAAGAGCCATAATAAGTACAAACAAGCTGAATTGTGAAATAGTTATAAAAAACAACGAGCACTCCTATATCCTAACAGGAATTTCCGAAGATATAATGCGTTTCCATGAAATTGCAACATTAGAAGGAGCTATACATCAAAATATTTTCCCGGTATCAATACCTTATCACTCAAGTTATATTTCATATAAAAAACTCAATAATAATATTTTTGACGACATTCAAATATCAAAACCATCCTACCCGGTGATATCATCAACGAGTTTGTCAAAAATAGAAAGCATTGAAGATACACGGAATGAAATAATCAATAATTTATTCACTCCGATAGAATGGGATACTACAATAAATATACTTCTAAAAAAGGGAGAAACATCTTTTATAGAATGTGGCCCTGGTGACAGCCTTAAAAGAATTTCAAAATTTATTCAGAATGATTTCAAGGTATATAAACTAAATTCTTTTCTTTGAGAGTAAAGAATTTTATGGTGTTATTAATCACTTACAATAATATCATGGTTACTTTGCAAGCAATTTTTTCAGAATAAATACATAAAAAAACTCCTTATAAAAAACAAGGAGTTTTCTGTATATTTAAATTAAGATAATTATTTAAAGGCAGCAAATTTAATTGCCAGTCCAACCCTTAAGAAGCTTTGATCTATTTTAAACTCGCTTACTTCATGTCCGGGCTCAACACTACCTGATGCTTTCCTGATAACTGGTTCTCCCCAACTATATTCCACATTCAGATAAATTATATTATAACCAATCCGTGTTCCGGCTGCAACTCTATATTGTGGAGAAAGCCCGGGACTTTCATCTATCATTTTCAGCTCATCATTATAAAATTTGAAATTTGACATACCCAACATTCCTTGAGCATATATGTCAATACCAAACTTATCCATTGGTACAATAGTGACAACCGGCCCTACTTTCATTGAAAGCATACGAGAATTCAATTCGGAGTTATAATTTCCAAATAAGCCTTCATCTTCATTTTCAGGGACGATAATGTAATTATTGTTTAAAGCGAATTCCGCAAATGTAAAGTCAATACCATAATTCACCAGTGAAGCCAGTTCAGCATCCTCATCTGTAAAATAAAACAACATTCCAAGTCCAAAGCCTGCCCCAACAGAACTTAAAGAAGCATTGGGTACATTCTTGGGATATCCAAAGTCATAGGAAGGAATATTCATTGCAGGATTAATGTAAATAGTACTTCGAACACTACTCTGGCCAAAAGTTGACACACTAAAAAATCCCAATAACAGCAAGAAAAAGAATTTAGTTTTCATAATAAAAATTTTTAATTTTTACAATAATAAATAAAGATAAGATTTTAATTGCATTAACATGACAAAAATATTCAAAAAAAATAAAGCAGCAAATATTTTTATAGATATTTTTTACAAATGAATAGAATATTATATCACATCTGTTCCTTTTTTTATTAACCACAAGGCTCCTACTTCTTTATAAAAATCTTCAACAGGCAAATAAGTAGGCAACACCGCGTTAAAAAAATTATATTTTCTGAGATCATTATCAACAATACTATTTTTTACTTGCTCATAATACACCGTACCCGGCATGGGAGTTAAAATAGTATATCCTGCGTAAGCAACTTTATGAGCACCGGCGTAATCAGCCATAGCGCGAAAATCCTGAGGGGTATAATCAACAGGTATAACATAATTGCCTCTTAGCATTATACCGTTATCATGAAACAGTTTTATTGCTTTTTCAATATAAGCAGCTGATGAATCCTTATTATATTTATTCAATTCAGCTTCTTTATAAGATTCAAAGCCACAAATTACAACCTTTAACCCGTTTTTGGCAAGCCTTTCGATCAATTCAGGATTATTAACTGCCACATCAGCACGAATATCCATAATATATTCCTTCCTGATGCCTTCTTCTTCTATTCTGTTAAACAATGAGTTAATAAATTCAATATCGACAATAGTATTTGCATCAGCAAAGCGAACTATGTCATAATCAATACTTTTTAATTCAGCAATAATGCTTTCGATATTTCTTTTATAATACTTTCCGCAGTTTTCCTTCCAGATTGAACAAAAAGTACATTTAAACGGACAGCCAAGAGAGGTAAATATATATGTTGTTGGAGATGGTGCATTTTTAACTCTATAGGTTTCTCTCCAAGGCTCTATAAGCTTGCGATCAGGCAAAAGAAAATTTTCTCCCGCGGCATTCCAGGGTTTTTCAACACCCTTAGTTTTATAAAATGATTTTCCATCATTAAGATAAATACCGGCTATACTTTCAAAAGCCTTATTTGTTTCTTTAGCAGTAACAACATCTCTGAATTTTCCACCGCCATGTCCTTGTATTGCAATATCAATAGATTTATCATAACATTCTTCGAGCCGGGCTGTAACATACTGCCCTCCAATAACAGTAGTAATGCGGGGGTCAATTTTTTTCGCAACTTGAAGGATTTCTATTCCATAGTATAGCTCACTTGTAATAACAGTTGTTCCAACAATATCAGGTTGATGTTTATTAACAAGGTTTTTTACCAGCTCAGAAAGTTCAGGGGCATTAGGATTTTTATCATATTCTCCCTTAGTGTCAAAGACTACTACATCGTAATCATTGACTGCTGCTGCCAGGGTAAGCAAACCCAGTGGCGGGCCTATCAGTTTTTTATGAATAAACACCTTAGCCTCTTCAGGAGCATAATCAAGGATGCTGTTAAAAGGAGACCGTGGTGTATTTATTAAAAGTATCTTCATATTATCGTAAACAAAAACCAGATGCGAAATTAATTAATCAAATTTAAACCTAAAGGTTTTTCATAAAAAAGAGGTTATCCGTATAAAACAGATAACCTCTTTTCAGAAATAAAAAAATTTCTTACTTAAGATATTTTTTTATTGTTTTGCCAAATTTCTTACCTGCCAAGGCGTAGCCTTCCTGGATACGATGACCGGTGTCAAACGCTGCAGAGCCTCTTGCCCTGATAATATCAAACACTGCAACCGGGCTATCCGGCTTGTCTCTTTCAACAAAAGTGACTGTCATACTAACAAAAGCAGGTTTGCTTGAAATACCAACGTTAAAGCCGGGTTCTGTAAAATAAGTATTTACAATCATGATATACTTAGTGTCATCCCTGGCATCATCAATAAATATATCAGCTTTTTTTGCATATTTATTAAATAGTTCAATAAATTTAGGCTCAAACCTGTTTGCCCTGTCACTTTCCCAGGCAGCTAACCATCTTTCTCCTCCATCACCATCTTTTTCATCAGCCTTTGCCATTTTTTCTTCTATATATTCTTCTTCGGTCATTTTACCAACTCTCATATCATCGTAAGTAAACTGAACTTCAACAATATCTTCACCTTTTACCGGTTTCAGACTTCCTTCAACAAGCTTAATCTTTTGAGAAAAGCTTAATGAGGCAATAAGCATTGCAGTAGCAAATAAAAAAACTCTTTTCATTTTTTTTAGTTTTAGTTAAACAAATTATTGATTACATATAATTAAAATAAAGTGCTAAAAAAGCATGTGTAATTGCAGTTATAGATAAAGTAATACCTGCAATTTTGTGTATTGAGAATGGTATTTTTATCATTCTCATTCCGGTAAAAAGCTGGAATAATACTAACACCAGATTTATAATTCCAAGAATAGACATAATACTAAAAAGGTCCATAAGAATACAATTTATATTAGAAAATAAATTCATTCAATTAACTTAATCTCTTTAACATCCTTCCTGTCACTCCCATGCCTGTTGCAATTTCCTTCGGCTTTAATTTCAACGGCTTCAACAAATTCAAAGCTGTATTCAAGAGTAAAATCACTATCTTCAGGAAGATTCGACCTGGAGAATTCCCATCGTTTTACTTCAGTATCTTTTATTTTAAGACAAACCCAGTCGGTATGGTGAAAACCAGAGTTGCCGCGGTGAGAAACATTAATTTTAACTGTAATAGTATCACCAACTTCAGCTTTTTCCGGCACAACCAATTCCACAGATGTCTTGTTAGCAAATAAATTAAAAGGAATAAACAACATTACTAACAGTAAGAGCAATAAATTTTTTGTTTTCATAACTTAAGTTTTTTTGGGTTTTAATTTTCTTTGTAAAAATATCACAAAAAAGATTATTCAAAGAGTAAAGTTATTAATAAATATAAAAACTTCAATATTTTTTACAACAAAAAGGCCAATAATACTAGAAATTCACCCTAATTGTTCCCATTGGATAGAAACCCATTTTATATGTTTTAACCACTTCTCCTGTCTCCAGGTCAAGCCTGTCAAGATATACATTAGTATAATTAGTCCTGTATTGAAAATCAAAAGCCGTTTCTATGCTGTGTTTTTTCTGGTTTCTCCTCATGCCAATTCTAAAACTTATTCTGCGGTAATCATCCCTATTCACATTATATGCATTATCCCAGTCATACATAACTTTATAATTATCCAATGATGCATCAATATCATAAGGGACATAAGGACGGCCACCTGCATAGGTCAGGTTTATACCAAAATTCAAAGCCCTGTTTCTCTTGGCTGCATGAATTTCATATCCTACCAATAAATTAAAAGCGTAATTGCCATTAAAAGCAGTGTTTCTGACAATATTATCCAATCCTTTATATTTTGATTCAAACAATGAGCCTGATAATAAAAAGAAATAATTATTACTCCAGAATTTTTCAAGTGTTACTTCAACACCATAGTTTTCTCCCTTGCCGGCATTTACTAAATTTCCTTTACGTTCGATGTAATACTCGGCACCATAATTAATCAGAGAATACGCAGAATCAACAGTAGATACAGGAACATTAAACAGGTATTGGTAGTATGCTTCCAGTTTTATGCGTAAGTCTTTCGTTATACTATAATCATACCCCAAAACATTATGATAACTCCTGGTAAATTTCAGATTTTGATTATTATAAGTATAATCATTGCCATTACTAACAACATAATAAAACATTAGAGGTTGCATTTGGCTATGTAATCCACTTCCAAAGCTAATTACATGATTTGGAAAAACATCCCAGCTCAGGCTAAATCTTGGTTCAATAACAGTTTCGCCGGTATTTTCAAGTGACTGCACATTTACGCCTAAATATGTATTTACATTTGAAGTAATTCTGTATAAAACATCAGCATATGCCCTGTATAATCTTAAAAAATCATTTTTTGCTATTACATTATTTACATATTGATTATCCACATATTGGCTATCAACAAAACTAACATTATACTGATCGCCAAATATGCCGATTGAGATATCAGTTTTAGAACTCACCTTGTGTTTAAACTGAGATTTTAGAGAAAATTTCATTTGTTCAGACTGCTCGTAAGCCCATAAATAAGGAGTTGTATTATCAATAGAAAAAGTATCAATGCTGCTTACCAGGTCACTTGATGTAACATAGAATTTGGTAGTAAAAAGACTTTCTTCACTAATATGAGCATTATGAGTAAGTCCTAAAACTCCCATTCGATATGTATTTACAATATCTTCACTATGGGTCTCAAACATCCAGCGTTCCGGTTCTTTTTCTGAATCTATCAGCTCTATTTTACTATCACCTCTTAAGCCAATGAGAGAAAAACTACCAAGTTTTGTAGAAGGCACATTAACTTTAAATGAGAAGTCCTGATATTGTGCAGTTTCAGGAATAACAACTCCTAACCTTGATAAAATATCCACGAATGAATACCTGTAACTCATTACATAAGAAGCATTTTGAACATTATTGATAGGCCCTTCAGTACCAAACTCCAAACCATTCCATCCCAATTGCGCCCAGTGTTCACGTTTAAAAGCATTTCCATTTCTCAGTTTAAGGTCAAAAACACCTGCAACAGAATTACTGTACTCAGCCGGGAAAGCACCGGTAAGGAAATCAGATCTTGCCAAGAGGTTAGTATTAATCATAGTAATTGGGCCACCTGTTGAGCCGGTTGCTCCAAAGTGATTTGGATTTGGTATTTCCATCCCATCCACTTTCCAGATTAATCCACTTGAAGAATTTCCCCTGATAATTATATCATTTCGATTATCACGGGCGGGCATTACACCGGCATAATTGGCTGCCATACGAGCCGGATCGCCATAACTGCCTGCATATTTTGTAGTTTCTTCCAAGGAAAAGGCTCTTGAACTAACATTTGAACGTATATTAACGGGACGATCTTTGCGGCTGAAAGACTGAATTGTAACGCCCTCCAATGTTTCCACAGATTCGCGCAATTCATGATTTATTACCTGCTCTTTTCCGCTTGAAAGCTTCACCCTTTCAATAGTACTTTTTTCATAACCGACCATTGAGAAAGTAATATCATAAAAACCTATTGGCATGTCCTCAAAAAGGAAAAAACCATCTAAATCTGTTATCCGGTACTTTTCTATATTTACAGATTCTACTTTAACAGTGACACCAACAAGAGGGAAGCCGGCAGCCTGATCCAGCACACGACCACGGATATTCTGCTTTAAAGCATCTTTAACAACAACAGAATCTTTTTCCTGGGCAGCCAAAGGGCAAACAAGCAAGGATAAGCTGTATACTAATATTAAAAAAAACTTTCTCATTTATAAACAATAAATCTACATATATAGATGCAAACAATATTTCAAAACAAATTAATTGCAAACAAAAATGACAAATGTAGTTGTCATTTTTTACCGATCATTTTTTCAACATCTTCCCTGGAAATTCTTTCCCATTTGGGGTTTAGAAACTTTTTATCCTCAACATTAAAGTGTACCAAATCAAAAGTTTCACTCATAAATTCGTACTTGGAACCCAAATCGGGATTATGCAATATCATTTGCATTTTTTCCGGTGCAATATTTTTATCTTCAGCAATAATTTGAGCTAATTGAGAACAATACTCAGTAATGGAGGTGCCGGGATTCTCCTCATAGAGGTCAGTAACTATTGTTATTGTTTTGTTCTCACTTTCAACTGTCATTAATCCGCATTTAGATGGGATATCCCATAATCCCGGATAACTGTAAATTTCCTCAATAAAATTATCTTTTTTATTTTTTATAATTTGTGCCATAATTATTATCTCATAATAGATTTTCCAAAACTTTGCTGAACAAGGTCGTCTCTCCTTGCTTTATAGGTTCCGTCTTTTATTTCTTTTTCAACCACATTAAGCATCATTTTAAACATTTTTTGCTCTTGAGTTTCTTTTTCATAGAACTTGTCCCATGCGTAATAATATAGTTCCTGCAATCTTTCCGGAGACATATGCTTGGGTTTGAAAACGACTTTGCCGGCATTATAATTATTCCAGTCAGTGTCAATAATCCTACCTTCCCTAAGGAAATCATCATAAGCTTTTGTATGCCTGAAAGGTGTCAGAACGGTAAACTCGGCCAGGTCGACTTCAACTTCCTGCAAGAAATCAATTAACCTTAAAATATCATCCTCTGTTTGGTTATCCATACCCAACAAAATGGTTCCTTCAACAAGTATTCCGTGGTCATGATAGCGTTTTATTCTTTCCCTTATATAATCAGATGTGTCAAACACAGCCTGGTAAACATACCATGCGCCGGCTTGTGCGGCAAGGTCAAGTATTTCGGGTTTATCGTCAATTGTATGGCTACACCACTTTTTCTTAAGAGGTATCATAGCTTTAAAAAGTTCCTTCTCCCATTCTTTATCCTGAGCAAGGGAGTTATCTACAATAAATAACCTGTTATTCTCAATTGTTTCAAGCTCCTCCACAACTTTATCTATTGGACGCGGCCTGAACTGTTTTCCTCCCAGGAAAGTAACACAGCATGGATAACAAGCATACCTGCATCCCCTGGAGGCATGGAAGAGATCAACCATTTGAACTCCCTTATGATAATATAATTCGCTATTTAAGATACTTCTTCTTGCCGGGCCAATAGAGCTTATATCAGGATGTTTATACATAAAATTGTATATCTTTTTAAGCTGTCCCTTCTTAAAATCTTCAAACACTTCTCCCAGCCTACCTTCCACTTCACCAAGAAAAACACTATCAGCATGTTCAAGAGTTTCCTCTATGCAGCGATGCCTGCCGGAATGCATACAATAATCAAAAGCTGGGACATTCAACCAACTACATGCGAAAAGTGAATCGGATTTTGAAAAAAAACCACACGATTTTAAAA
>JAWOBS010000290.1:0-12454 GCA_046484145.1 Bacteroidales bacterium | reverse complement strand
CATATTCATAGTGATTTCAGCATCGCCTGTAGGGCTGAAATCCTGCCTCGCATCTACAATAACATCACCCGATAGCGGAGCTTTACCTTCTCTGCCAACTTCTTTTATAGCTATAAGCTGAAGGTATTCCTGTTCATCAACTTCAATAGGCTGTGCTGTCCAATACAATTTAAGATTTCTGGGAAAAATATTTTTAATCTGCGGCCTTGATAACATTCTGTCAATCCTGGCAACATCTTGTGTTTTTGCCATACCAACAACAGGGCCTTGAGCAGCTCTTAAGCTACCAGTCTCCGGGTCAGACCTAAAGGAAGGCTCAAGATAAGCAAACAAAGGATTTTCAGCTGAATAATCTTCGAATTCTTCAGAATCCTCTTCAACGTCAACAAGATCAAGGAGTTCCGGGACATCAGTAGAATCAACATCATCACTAACATCAACAAGTTCTTCAGTATCTTCATCAGGAGCTTCATCGGTTGGTTCAAGCAGTAGATCTTCGTCTTCCGGCTCTTCTACAAGACTTCCATCATCATCTAAGCCATCCTCTGGGTCATCATCTATGCCATCTTCTAAAGCAATTTCTCTTAGTCTGTCATTTGCTTCCATAAAAAATTCATGAATTTCAGCAAATTCGAATGTTTCCCAAAATTCCAGCTTTGCGGTTCCTTGCAATAATCTCCTAACCCTGTCCGGCTCTTTAATACCGGGCAACTCAACTAATATCCTGCCTGAAGTTGCAAGCTGTTGAATATTTGGTTGTGCAACACCAAAGCGGTCAATACGGGTTCTCAATATATTAAATGAGCGGTCAACAGCATCATCAACCTCATTATTCAATACTCTTTTCACATCTTCATTTGATGCATTAAAAGGAATACGGTCTCTCATTTCAGCAGTGCTAAAAATAGCTGCAAGACTAGCATTGGGGTCAGTTTCCTCAAATGCATCTACAAAAAGAGTAACAAAGTCTTCTGAACTTGTGCGCTGCATTTCCTTTGCTTTCTCCATTGCTGCAGTGAAAGTAGGGTCATTGCTGTAATTTGACAACGCATTAACAATTTCTTCAACTGATATCTCCAGAGTAACATTCATACCACCTCTAAGGTCAAGTCCAAGATTAAGTTCTCGTTCTTTACACTCTCTGAAAGTATATTTTGTAAGCCAGAAAAAATTATAAACCGGTTGATTCATCATAGAATCAAGATAGAAAGTTTCCTGAAACTTAGCTATAGAATCAAAGATGTAAGCTTTGCGAAGCTCTAATCTTTCTTCATCAATTTTATCAACATCAGCATCAAGTTCTTTGCTGAGTTCATTTTCTGCCAATTGCTCGGCCAACATTTCAAAATTCTCACTTTGAGCATATTCTTTGGCATCACTTTCCACTTTTCTTGAAAAATAAGTAAATGACAATTGATATACACATACCAATACCAACGCAATTCCAAAAAATCTAACTAATCCTTTATTTTGCATATTCTTGTAATTTTTATTTTTTTAAGATTGCAAAGATAGAACAACATATCCTAATAAACAATGCTTAAAACATAAACAATGAGTTAATTTTATAAATTATATAACAGATTTTTTCAAATTCTTAAATCGACCGCAAATTTAGATGATTTTTGCAATAAATCATTATTCTATTAGAAAAAAATATTAGATCATAATATATATGCTGCTTTTTCTTACTTAGAAATGGGCTTATTAACTTTTGCATCTAATAATAATTTATGCACAAAACCGGAATAATAATAAAAACTTTCTCTAAGGCTAATAAGAAGAAGTTTTCCAAATTTCAATGCTTATAAAACAATTCGGGAATATTATATCTTATAGCTTAAAAAATGTGGAATTTAGTAATAAGTAGAAAATGAGATGTATATTAATAAGCCTGATTTATATTCCACAAAACAAAAAAGCTGCCTATATTAATAAATACAGGCAGCTTTTTTTAATTGATTAATCATTAGACTTTATGCTCAATCTTAATGATTTCCATTCCTTGCTTAATTGCTTTTTCATTAAGAGGAATTAGTTTGTGATATCTTTCAGGCAAAACTTTAGTAAGGCCCTTAATAACATTTTCAAGTTCAATAATTGGCTTCATCTTGAGAAAGCCGCCAATTACGATCATGTTGAAAACTTTAGTATTATCAAGCTTTACTGAAGCATCATAAGCTTCTATAACACAAACATTAATATCTTTTCTTTTTGGTGTTCGTGTCATGCCATTTTTTTCATAGATGAGTAATCCGCCGGGCTTAACAGCATCTTCAAATTTATCCATTGATGGCTGGTTAAGAACGATAGCAGTATCGAACTCGTTTAACACCGGAGAGCTGATTGGCTCATCACTTATAATAGCAGTACAGTTTGCGGTACCTCCTCTCATTTCGGGGCCATAAGAAGGCATCCAGCTAACTTCTTTATTTTGCATAACTCCACTATAGCATAAAATTTGCCCCATAGAGAGTACGCCTTGTCCGCCAAATCCGGCTATAATTATTTCTTCTGTCATAACTAATATCTTTTTTATTGAGGAACTTTAATATCACCAAGAGGATAAAACGGGAACATATTTTCTTCCATCCATTTATTTGCTTGTACCGGAGTCATTTTCCAGTTTGATGGACAGTTAGAAACTATTTCTACAAGACAAGTTCCTTTATTTTCCTTTTGATATTCAAGTGCTTTTTTCAGAGCTCTTTTTGTTTTACGTGCATTTGCCGGTGTGTGAACAGACTGTCGTGTAACATAGTAAGTTCCAGGCAAATTAGCAATAAGTTCAGTAATTTTCAGTGGGTTACCCATAGTTGCAATATCCCTACCCCTTGGAGATGTTGAGCTTTTCATTCCTTCGAGGGTTGTTGGTGCCATTTGCCCACCGGTCATGCCATAAATACCATTATTAATAAATACGATAAGAATATTTTCACCCCTGTTACAAGCATGAATAGTTTCAGCAGTACCAATAGCTGCCAAGTCGCCATCACCCTGGTATGTAAAGACATACTTTTCAGGTAAGACTCTTTTAATTCCTGTTGCCACTGCTGTTGCCCGACCATGAGCTGCTTCAGTCATATCTACATCAAAATAATAATATGCAAGAACTGAACAACCAACAGGTGCAACTCCAATAGTTTGTTCCTGGATTCCCAGCTCATCAATAACTTCAGCCAACATCCTATGAGATGTACCATGTCCGCATCCCGGGCAATAGTGCATTACCTTATCTGTAAGCACTTTCGTTTTTTCGTAAACCAGGTTTTCGGGTTTTATTAGATTTTCTGCCATGATTATCCTCCAATTATTTTTTGTTCAAGTGCATTAAGAATTTCATCAGGTGAAGGAATTACACCTCCAAAACGGCCAAAATGTTCAACTTTAGTCTTTCCGTTAACAGCAAGCTTCACATCTTCAACCATTTGGCCTGCATTCATTTCAACTGTCAGTATGCCTTTCATTCTAGAAGCAATATTGTTAAAAGCATCAACAGGGAATGGATATAAAGAAATCGGCCTTAACAACCCAACCTTTATACCTTTAGCTCTGGCCATTTCCATAGCTTTGCGAGTAATACGCGCACAAGAACCGAAAGCAGCGAAAAGATATTCAGCATCATCGCACATAATCTCTTCGTACATTACTTCATTCTTTTCTATTTCACGATACTTTGCCTGTAACCTTAGATTAACTTTTTCCTGGTCTTCAGATTTTAACTGTAAAGATGTAATAATAACACTGTCTTTACCAGGTTTTTTGCCAACAGTTGCCCAGTCATAATCCTTAGACTCACGTGGCATTTGCTCAAACAGTTCTACTTTTTCCATCATTTGTCCAATAATACCATCAGACAAAATCATAACCGGAACATTGTATTTAAAAGCAAGTTCATAAGCCAGTTTTACAAAATCAACACTTTCCTGCACTGTAGCAGGAGCAAGTACGATCATTTTATAATCACCATGTCCGCCACCTTTTACAGCCTGAAAATAGTCAGATTGTGATGGTTGAATGGTTCCCAGTCCGGGGCCTCCCCTTACAACATTTACCAAAACACATGGTAATTCAGCGCCGGCAATGTACGATATTCCTTCCTGCATAAGACTAACACCGGGACTTGAAGAGGTTGTCATAACTCTTTTGCCACAACCTGCAGCACCATAAACCATATTAATTGCAGACAACTCACTTTCGGCTTGTAAAACAACCATTCCGGTACGCTCAACAGGATTCTCGAACATCAGATATTCGATAATCTCTGATTGTGGGGTGATGGGATAACCGAAGTATGCATCAGTGCCAGCCCTTATAGCTGCTTCTGCTAATGCTTCGTTCCCTTTCATTAACCGTAATTCTTTCATCTTTTTTATAATTTGAAAATTAGATCAAAAAAAATTAAACAAATATCATTTTTATCAGCATAAAATTTTCAAGGCATTAATAAAAATAATATTCAATTATACATTTGGTTATTTCTCCCTGTAAACAGTAATAACTGCATCAGGACATACTACTGCGCAATTTGCACAACCGGTACAACCTGAGTTAACTTTTACAGAATAATGATAACCTTTTGTGTTAACTTCCTGGCTCATTTCCAGGACCTGCTGTGGACAAGCCTCTATGCACACCTCACAGCCTTTGCATTTTTCAATGTTAATAACAACATCTCCTTTTTTGGCCATTACTACCGTATATTTAAATTATTGAAGATTTTTAATTACTTTGTTTGGATTTTGAAGCAAAACTATAATTATTTATTAAAATAAACAGGTATTATTGGAATTATTTTTGTTAAAATCTGTTACAAATTCTTTTCTAAACAAAAGCTTTTATATTATCAAAACAAAACATTTTTATCTTTTTTGAGTTAAACATTATACATAACAGATATAATCATTCCTTTATTATGCTGATTAGCAGATTGAAGCACATAATAAAATTCACCCTACATCTATTGCTAATTTCAATAGCAGGGATTATTATTATGGGATTCACTGCTAATTTAATTATAATGCTTTCTAATAAAAGCAAGATCTATGATAATGTAGAAGATATCAAGCATAATCATGCGGCACTTGTTTTGGGTACCAGTAAATATTTAAAAAGTGGTGAAATAAACCCATTTTTTAAAAACAGGATAGATGCTGCTGTTAAGTTATTTGAAAACAAAAAAATTAACTGCATTATAGTTAGTGGCGATAATAGAACAATATACTACAATGAACCTGCTGAAATGCGCAAAGAACTGATCAAAGCAGGAATACCGGATAGTTTGATATTTATGGACTTTGCAGGGTTAAGAACCTTAGACTCTGTTGTCAGGGCTTTTGAAATATTTGAGCAAGAAGAGTTCACGATAGTTTCTCAGAAATTTCATAACCAAAGAGCATTATTTATAGCAGGGAACAAAAATATTAATGCAATTGCATTTAATGCTAAGGACGTTAATCACCCTGGTAAAACATCAACATTTTTCAGGGAGTTTTTTGCAAGGATAAAAGTTTTTTTAGATATTTTTGTTAATAAGCAGCCAAAGTTTTCCGGAGAAAAAATAATTATTCAAAAAGATAATTAAGACTTAGTATTATAATCAAAATTAATTTATTATGGATATAAAAGATAAAATTACAGAAGCATTTAAAAAAGCGGGTAAACCTTTAAAAACCGGGGAAATCGCAGACACTACAGGAATAGATAAAAAAGAAATCGATAAAGTAATTAAGAAACTAAAAGAAGAAGGAAAAGTATTTTCACCAAAGCGTTGTTTTTATGATATTAAAAAGTAATTAAATGCAAGGATGTTTTCTTTTTCTTGCCATTTTTAATGGGGATTTTTCTAATTCAATTTTTTCATCAATTAATTCTCTTATAACTACTGAAGCGCAAAATAATCCAAATATAGCAGGTAAATAGGATATTGTGCCAACAGTAGTTTTTTTATTTCTCTCATTTTGAGCTTGTATATAAGAATTCTCATCAATAAGCTCTGAGGAAAAAACTACTTTAAAACCGCTTTTTATTCCAAATGAACTTAATTTTTTTCTTAAAAGCTTGGCTAATTTGCAATTATAAGAATCAGAAAAATCAGAAACCATGATTTTTGAGGGATCAGTTTTACCTCCGGCACCCATACTGCTGACAATTTTCAATCCATTTAAAACCGCCCTACGTATAAAAAATATTTTTGGTGCAAGAGTATCGATAGCATCAACCACATAATCAAATTTTTCATTTAAAATCTCATCACTAATTTCATCTTTTATATAAATAGCATGAGTTGTTAAATCAAGCTCTGGATTAATAGCTAATAATCTTTCAGCCATTAATAGTGCTTTTCCTTTACCAACAGAACTATTATGTGCAAGTAGCTGCCTGTTAATATTTGAAATATTTATAACATCACTGTCAATTATAGTCATTTTACCCACTCCTGCTCTGCATAATGATTCTGCAGCATATGCACCAACTCCGCCAAGTCCGGCAACAAGCACATTAGAGTTTTTAAGTTTTTCAAGCTTTTCTTTTCCTAACAACAATTCTGTTCTTTCCAACCAATCCGCACTCATAAATTATACATCAAATATTTTAAGAAAATTATTTTTAATTGCAACTATAAGTTTATCAACTTCAATCCCTTTGATTTTTGCAGCCCTGGCATATACATCACTTATATCAATTACCTCATCATCAGTTTCAAAAAAAACATTTTCAATTGCTATGTGTGGAAAAACCTTCGCCGCCTTTGTATCATCATATAATAATAATTGTCCATATGATAACATACATGAATTTTCAATACATCTCTCAGCTAATTCATAACTGCCGTTAAACCCATGAAAGATCCATGTTTGACGTGCTTTAAGTTCAGTTCTGATATTCAGTATCTCGTTATATGCTTTAACACAATGCAAAATTAAAGGTTTTTCATATTTCTCAGACAATTTAATATGCTCTTTAAAAACTTCTATTTGCATTTTAAAATCAGCCTTGCATACTTTATCAAGTCCGGTTTCTCCAATTGCAATGCATTTTGTGTCTGCGACACAGTTCTTTAGTTGTTTTAATTTTTCTTCATAATCATCATCTACATGCCATGGATGAATAGCAGAACTAAAAAAGCCATCATGATTTACCGGAGCTTTTTCACCGGCAAAAACATTAATAATCTCAAGCGAACTCGCATTAGATATTTTATGTGTATGGATGTCAATGTATGTGTGCATTTCTTTAGCTACTGTCATAATAAAAAAAGTAAAGGCTATCTAAGAAAATATATTAAATTATTTCTTTGATAACCTTTACAAAAAGTAACAGTACGTCTTATTATCTTGAATTTATATATTGGTTTAATTCTCTTGTAGAGCTGGAAAACGAAAAAGAATCATTCACCTGGTAATAATTTCCTATATCATAGGTATAATCATATGCAAATTTTGCAAAATCAAGCCTGGTATCTTCAAAGCCAAACAGATCAATAATTTCAACAACCTGGCTAACTAAAAGGCAGTTATTAGAAGTAACTTGCTTCGCTACATCAAACATATCAGATTCAAAACTCTGGTTTTCAATAGACTCTAGAGCCCTGTTAAAAGCGCTGTCATCCATTGGCCAGGCACAGCCCACAGGCCCGTTATATCCGGGCATTTCATAAACAGGGTCAGGTTCTGGTTCTGTTTGTATCGGGGTTGTTTCAGGGAATCCGGGTTGAACGATTTCAACTTCAGTAAAATGCTCTTCTTCAATATAATCAACATACTGACTGTCAATAACAGTGCCCGGGGCAAAAGTAATAGTTGTTCCATCAGGCATAGTTATAGTAATACTTTCATTTCCAACAACTGTTGTTTGCTGCGTTGTTGGTTCTTCCGGTTCCTCAGTAACAGGGGGCTTAGGCTTAGTACCCGGGCTTACTGTTGGTCCTTCGGTTTGTAAACTAACTGATTCACCGGAACCTTGATCCATATCAACCTCCTCAAAGCTATGAGGCCACATTGCATAACCTTTCCTTCGCTTAAATATCCTGTATGATGCATTAACCAAATTCTCGTCAACATCACGGGTTGAAATAGTCTTGTCAATATCCGGAATATCCTCTATTTCGAAAATTATTTTAACCCTGTACATATTCTTGGTTAATCCGGTAATCTCAACTCTTGGTTGTGGCTCTTCATTTTGTAATATACCATCAATAACCACCCAGAAACGCTCTCCGTCCTGGCTAAAAATGACTGCCTCAGCACTTTGCGCAAATATGTTGGTCGACAAAAATGCTACAGCTGCTAATACTAATAATACTTTTTTCATAAATCCTGTTTTTTTATTTTATTAAATATTCATTTCTGTTTTTAATGATCAAATATAAAGACATTGGAAGCCTATTCTCTCCCATCACCTTGAAAAGGTTCTAATTCCGGGACAAAAGTATTTTGCGGCGCAAAATTTATTTGTCTTCCAAAAATAAACTTCACATCCAGTAACTTATCTTTGAAGTTGGGAACCTCATCAGCATAATCTAAAATAAGATAAGCAAGATTATCAGGCCTTTCGCGGAAAGTGATATTTAGTTTAGTATAATTATTAAATGCAACTATTTCAATTTGTCCTCCGAAATTAGGATCATTAATTATCTTACGTCTTAACTCTCTGAAATCACGAAAAGTACCTGAAGAATAAAATCTAAGTTCATAAGGTGTGCCATTATTTACCCAGTCTCCGATATATGATACAAAAACTGAGAGAAGCCTTTCAAAATCTTTTTTCACAGCCTCATTAACCCCTTCATTAATTGAGGTCTGAGGTTGCCTGGAGCTTATCCAGTCGCTCTCCATTACAATGGTTCCCAATCCCTCAGCAGTACAATTGTCGTAAGCGTTAACTTCAATAGTTGTTTTTGAGTCGGTACTAACATATCCACCGCTACGACTTTGGACATTAATTTTTCTGATCAGAATAATAAATTGTGCATCAGCCATCATACCAAGGTGCTGAACATATGATTCATCATTTGTCGGACTATCCTGGTAGATTCCCCTGGCTTCCTGCTTTAGCTGTTCAAACCTGTTTCTTTCAATATACCTGTATCTTCTGGCTGACAGAAATTCATTAACTCTATCAACAGCACTTTCGTAATACTCAACTTCTTCCTCCGGGATATCCCTGTCATCATACATAACCAGGAATCTTATACCGCCAAGGCTATTTGCCAAAGTGTTTATATCTGCCTTAAGCGGATTCAGGCTAACTTTGGCTTTAATAGTTATTTCTGTCATATCATCAATTCTGCCTTCATTGATAACATCATAACTTTCAATATAACCTTCTGCCCTGGTATTTATAGCATCCTGAATAACCATAAAATTCTCAACCTGAGTCTGGCTGGTCAATGTAACGCCTGCAGCCTGGCTTACAGCATTACGCATAGCATCCTGCAAAGCATCTGCCCTGCCAATACCTATACCTTTAGCTTCAACCTCTTCAGTATTTTGGGCATACCCGCAATTAAGAAATACTGTAAATACGAATAAAAGAATACTTAAAGATTTAGTAATATCATTTTTCATATGTAGCGAATTTTATTAAATGAACAATAATAAAAACTTACCAATAGCGCCGGCAATTTCACCAACTTTAGACCAGTCAACTTTTTTTGATTTTCCTGAATCAATTTTTATTGTCCCGGGTTTAGTTGAAATAACATCAATAATTTCAACACCTTCCTTTATTCCAAGGCCTTCAAATAGATCACGTGATGCCTCCATATAAACCGGAAATTTTCCTTGCTCAGGATCATAAACCTTTGCAAGGTCAAGCAGAAGATTTCCATCTTCATCAATAATAACAGGAAACATTGAAGGATCGATTTTTTGTCCTTTAAAGTCAAAAACCAAAGATCCAAACAGCTCTTCTTTCATTTCCCGGGTTATTTCCTTACCTTCAACATCTTCAACAACTTCTACACCTTTAGGTGCCTCTGAAGCTTCAGTACCTCTTTCTCTTCTTCCCGGCACTTCATCATAAACAGCACCTGCAATACTGTTACTTCCATATAAAGGAACTCTCATAACTACCTCCATCATACCCATATTTTCCACAGGGTCGCCAACTATTTCGGCACCTTTTATCACCCCATCAAGTTTAGTGTGAATAACATCGCTGCTTGTAACCATGTCAATTACGACAGTCTCTGAGGTTACCTGAACCCCGTTAATTATTTCAAGAAGGTTACGCTGCGCAACAACAACAGCTCCCCTTGTTGCCATAGCTTTTGCCTGTGCTTCATTAGCAAATCTTTCCCTGTCAATAACGGTAGCGCCTTTAGCTTCAACATATTGTTCTGTCCAATTTACACTGCCGTTAGGCTGTTCTGTCACCACCGGCTGAGATTCATTGTAAACCTGCTCATTTTCCCGGTTAAGACTTTCAATTACTTCATTAGGAATTTTAATAACTTGTGAATCTTCTCTTCTACTGTCGGATGGACGTTTCTGGGAGGGCTGTTTTTCACCATTTTCAACACTGGATTCAGGTTTTAAATCCGGCTTTTTATCTGTGTTTTCTTTTTGCTCTCTTTCAGTGCCGCTATCTCGAGATCTTAATCTTTGAGCCTGAGCTGGAATAGCATTGGCAATGAAAAAGCAAATAATAAAAACAATGCTTAATCTTTTAATCATAATTTTCGGTTTAGGTTTAACATAAAGGAAATTTTATTTGAACAACTAAAAAATGATTTAATATTAACAATTACTATGCCGAAAAAAAAAATTAATTTTAAAATAAGCGGCAATCATTCACAAGCAGCTAAGATAAAACATTTTTTATCAAAATCACAAACAAATGTTTTATATACGCTTAAATGCTTCAACTAAGCAATAACAAAGACATTTATTTAATATAAATTTAACAAGCAGGCTCAGAAAAATGGGAAATTTTACTTACATTTGTATCCTTTTTTTATAGAAAAAACAATAAACAAAGCTTTCTTTTTATTGTTAAAATCAAAGAATGAAATAACATCACAAATACATATATATATACTTAAGGATAAAATTTTAATTAAACAAACACATGAAAAAAGAAGAATTCGAAAAAAGGAAAAACGTTTATTTTTTTGGAGGTAAGAAGGCTGATGGAGACAGTGGCCTGCGCAATCTCCTTGGAGGAAAAGGAGCCAATCTGGCGGAAATGGTAAATATTGGAGTTCCGGTACCACCGGGTTTTACAATAACAACTGAAGCATGTACAGCTTATAATGCTTTGGGACGCGATTATCTTATAAAAGCTCTTCAAAAAGAAGCTGAAGAGAATATGAAAAAAGTAGAAAAAGAGATGGGATCAGGATTTGGCGATGCTGAAAATCCTCTTTTACTGTCAGTTCGTTCCGGCGCCAGAGCATCTATGCCCGGCATGATGGATACAGTTCTTAATCTTGGCCTTAATGAAAAAACCCTTCAGGGTTTGATTAAAAAGACAAATAATGAAAGATTTGTATGGGATTCATACCGCCGCTTTGTGCAAATGTACGGTGATGTAGTTATGGGGATGAAGCCTGCATCAAAAGAAGAAGAAGACCCTTTTGATGAAATTATGGAACACATGAAGGAAGAAAAAGGTGCAAAATCTGACCAGGACTTAACATCAGAAGATTTGCAGGAATTAGTAAAAAGATTTAAGAAAGCAGTAAAAGAACAAACAGGGAAAGACTTTCCTGAAGATCCATGGGAACAATTATGGGGTTCTGTAATAGCTGTTTTTGAGTCATGGAACACCCCACGTGCAACATATTATCGCAAAATGCACAATATCCCAGCAGAATGGGGTACAGCAGTTAACGTTCAGGCTATGGTATTCGGAAATATGGGCGATACTTCCGCAACCGGTGTAGCATTCACTCGTGATGCAGCAACAGGCGAAAACATTTTTAACGGAGAATACCTTGTTAATGCACAAGGAGAGGACGTTGTTGCTGGTACTCGCACACCTCGTGAAATTACAAAAGAAGGATCTCTAAAATGGGCAAAGCTGCAAAGCATTAGTGAAGAGGTAAGAAAATCAGAATATCCTTCACTGGAAGAAGTGTTTCCGGAACTTTACAAAGAACTATATGCTCAACAGGAAAAACTCGATAAGCATTATAAAGATATGCAGGACCTTGAGTTTACCATCCAGGAAGGTAAACTATGGATGCTGCAAACTCGGAATGGAAAACGTACAGGAGCTGCAATGGTGAAAATCGCGATTGATATGCTTCGTGATGGCCAATTATCAGAAGAAGAGGCACTTTTACGTGTGGAACCAAATAAACTTGATGAGTTGTTGCACCCTGTTTTCGATAAAAAAGAAGTTGAAAAAGCTGAAGCAATTGCAAAAGGTTTGCCTGCATCTCCGGGAGCAGCTACAGGTCAAATTGTTTTCTTTGCTGATGATGCTGCTGAATGGGCTGCAAAAG
>JAWOBS010000074.1:0-6320 GCA_046484145.1 Bacteroidales bacterium | reverse complement strand
GCTTTTTCATCATGATCACAATCTTCATCATGCATATGTTCTTCAGCTTTTTCATCATGGTCACAATCTTCATCATGCTCATGTTCTTCTTCACACTCGTCATGGCGTTTTTCAGCATCATACTCTTCCTTATCGAGTACCACAAGTTTTCCAATAATAGAGATATCTTTACCTTCGTCTTCTACGCCAATTTGGTCAGAAAATTCACCAAGCATCACAAAAACGCTGGTTTGTTCATCATCATCCATAGCAACTCTTATTTTATCTCCGCTATGACGGCATGCGTGAACAATAACACCTTCAAAATGAACATCAGAACCTTCAAGTTCTACTGCATTTTCATAAAGTTCGGCAATTGTAAATGATTCAATAATCTCAGAAGTTTCCTGCACATCCTTTGGTTGTTGCGCACATGAATAAAACAAAACTCCTGCAATTGCAAATAACAAAATCTTTTTTAACATAGTACTGCTTTTTTGATTAAACATTATTTAAATTTATTTTGACAAATGTATTATTTTATCATGAAAAATGTTAATTAATTTTAATTTTTTTATTAAAAGCATAATACTTTTGTTAACTTTTTTTAACAGGCAAATAATAAAGTTTATTTTCCACAAGTATAATTTTGCTGTAAAAAATACGTATAGCATTAATGTATAAGAGCTGTGATTAACATTAAAAATAGGTATAACATGGATATAAAAGAATTAAACGAACGAATTGAAAAAGAAAGCACTTTTGTAGATAGCCTTAAAATGGAAATGCAAAAGGTTATTATTGGACAGAATTACATGCTTGACCGTTTATTGATTGGGTTATTGGCAAATGGGCATATCCTGTTAGAAGGTGTGCCGGGACTTGCAAAAACTCTTGCTATAAAATCCCTTGCCAATTGTGTTAAAGCACAATTCAGCAGGATACAATTTACACCTGATCTCTTACCTGCAGACTTGATAGGTACAAATATTTATAGTCAAAAAACAGAAGAGTTCCTGGTCCGTAAAGGCCCTGTTTTTGCCAATTTCGTTCTTGCAGATGAGATAAACCGGGCTCCTGCAAAGGTTCAAAGTGCTTTATTGGAAGCAATGCAGGAAAGACAAGTCACAATTGGCGAACAAACCTTCCCCTTACACGAACCCTTTCTTGTTATGGCAACAGAAAATCCACTTGAGCAAGAAGGAACATATCCACTGCCGGAAGCACAGGTTGACAGGTTTATGCTTAAAGTTGTTATCGGATATCCAAATCGCGAGGAAGAAAAACAAATAATGAGAATAAACCTTACGGGAGATTTTCCTCAGACAAATCCTGTTCTGGACCCTGCTGATATAATTAAAGCAAGAAATGTTGTGAAAGACGTATATATTGATGAAAAGATAGAAAATTATATCGCTGACATTGTTTTCTCAACTCGCTACCCTAAAGAATACGGATTAGAGAAATTTGAAAATTTAATAAACTATGGCGGTTCACCCAGGGCTAGTATCAACCTGGGATTAGCCTCGAAGGCTTATGCATTTATTAAAAGACGTGGTTATGTAATTCCTGAAGATGTGCGTGCTGTTTGTGCTGATGTTTTAAGACACAGGATTGGCTTGACTTATGAAGCAGAGGCTGAAAATATTACTCCTGAAGATATTATTGCTGAAATTTTAAATACTGTTGAAGTACCTTAGTATATTTTATTATAAAACAAAAAGCTTAAAGTATTACTTTAACACACTTCTACAAGGATAATAAAAAGAGCATTTATGGAAACAACCGAACTATTAAAAAAGGTTCGAAAAATTGAAATAAAAACTAAAGGCCTTTCAAATCATATTTTTGCCGGAAGCTATAATACGGCATTTAAGGGAAGAGGTATGGCCTTTACCGAAGTGAGAGAATACGTGCCGGGAGATGATATCCGTGCAATTGACTGGAATGTGACAGCCCGTTTTCACCATCCTTATGTTAAAGTATTTGAGGAGGAAAGAGAATTAAATGTGATGTTGCTAATTGATGTTAGCGGCTCTAATAATTTTGGAACTAAAAAGCAACTAAAAGATGATATAATTACTGAAATTGCCGCTGTACTGGCTTTTTCCGCAATTCAAAATAATGATAAAGTTGGAGTAATCTTTTTTAGCAGCAAAGTAGAAAAATTTATTCCACCAAAAAAAGGGTCTACTCACATTTTAAGAATCATAAGAGAGCTTATTGATTTTAAGCCGTCAGAAACAGGCACTAACATTTCTGTTCCCCTGAAGTACTTGAGAAACGTTATTAAAAAGAGGTCTGTAGCTTTTGTAATATCTGACTTTTTTGATCACGGTTTTGAAGATGCCCTGAATATTGTAAATAAAAAACATGATCTTGTATGTTTAAGAATTCAGGATGAAAGAGAAAAAATGATTCCAAAATCCGGACTTGTAAGATTAAAAGATGCAGAAACAGGAAAATTATTTTGGGCTGACACTTCATCTAAAGACTTTAGAAATAAGCATATTCAATGGTGGAAAGAGCATGACATCTTTCTAAAAAAAATCTTTTCTAAAGTGGGAGTTGATTCTGTAAATATCTATACTCATTTGAATTATGTTACGCCATTAATTAGGTTATTCAGGCATAGAAGCAAATAATCGTAATTCAATAATTTAGTTATAATGTTATACAAACAAATAACGAATTTTGAAACTTGTTAAAAATGCATATACTTCTTAAACATATTAAATATGTTGCCATTGCAGCAATGTTTGTAATAATAAACTGCAATAATATTACAAATGGACAAACTGCAGAATTGTCGTTAAGTAAAGACAGTATTCTGATTGGTGAACAAACTGAGCTTACTATCAAAGTCAGATGTAGTAATGATGCCAATGCCATTATTAGTTGGAATAACATTTATGATACAATATCTAAACATTTTGAGATAATAAAACAGCATAATATTGACACCCTTGCTTTTCCTGACTCCAATCAAAAAGAAATATCCCAAAAGCTTTTAATAACAGCCTGGGAAGAAGATATCTATGTAATTTACCCCTTTGAATTTGGATGTGAGATTGACGGAAATACGGAGAAATTTGAAAGTGAAGCAGTTTTATTAACTGTCAGTGAAGTTGAAATAGATGAAAAATTACCTCCAAAAGATATAAAACCAATCTTATCAGTTCCTATAACACTAAGAGAATTGCTGCCATGGATAATTGGTGCATTGATTATAATTATCGCTGCCTGGCTTTTATATAAATACAGAAGAATATTTAAAAAGAAAAAAGCTTCTTCTTCTTTCGATATAAAACCAGATATACCGGCTCACATATTTGCATTGGAAGAATTAGAAAAACTAAATAAGAAAAAGCTATGGCAAAATGGTGAAATAAAACTGTTTCATATAGAGTTGTCAAACATTATAAGATATTACATAGAACTGCGCTATGGTATTATGGCGATGGAGATGACAACTGAAGAAATTCTTGCATCTATCAGGCATATTATTGACAAGAAATCTGAACAGTATAAAAATCTAAAAGAAATACTAACAATGGCAGATTTAGTAAAATTTGCCAGGCATATACCATTAGCTGATGAAAATCAACGCAATCTTGATAAATCTTTTGATTTTGTATATTATACAATGGAAAAAGAACAAAATTCAGAAAATATCACTGATAAATAGAGTATAAATATGTTTGATAATATAACGTTCGCATATTACCAGTTTTTGTTTTTACTTCTGATAATTCCATTTATAATTGCATGGTATATTTGGAAGAATAAGGAGCGTAGAGCGAATTTAGTCTATTCACATACAACATTTATAAAAAATGTAAAAAAGAGTCTAAGAAGCAGGCTTGTGCATCTGCCCTTTGGCATAAGAATGATAGTGCTGGCTTTACTAATAATTGCAATGTCGAGGCCACAATCATCAACAAAGCAACATGAGGTTGAGGTTGAAGGCATTGAAATTATGATAACAATAGATATTTCAGGATCTATGTTAGCAGAGGACTTCAGGCCAAGCCGAATGGAAGCGGCTAAAAATACAGCACTGGAATTTATAAATATGCGCCGTGGCGACAGAATAGGAATGACAGTATTTAGCGGCCAAAGTTTCACCTTATGTCCCTTAACAACAGATCATGAGCTTTTAAAGAACCTGGTAAAATCTGCTCATACCGGGATGGTTGAGGATGGGACAGCCATTGGAGACGGTTTGGCCACAGCAGTAAACAGGCTGAAAGATAGTGAGGCTATAAGTAAAGTTATTATACTTTTAACTGATGGCATTAATAACGCCGGTATGATAGACCCCTTAAATGCTGCTGAAATTGCAAAAATGCATAATATAAGGGTATATACAATTGGCATTGGAAGTGATGGGCCGGTTCCCTACCCTTTTAAAGGGCCTTTTGGTACTCAATACAGAAATGTTGAAATTCCGGTTGATGAAGATCTGCTTGACAATATTGCAGGCATGACAGATGCAAAATATTTCTGGGCTAATACACCTAATCACTTAAAGCAGGTATATGAAGAAATTGATATGCTGGAAAGGTCTAAAATTGATGTTACTGAATTCTCCAGGAAACATGATGAATACCTGCCACTGGTTTTGTTAGCTTTTGGCCTTTTATTTATAGAAGTAGTGTTACGATATACATGGCTTAGAAGTATTCCTTAGCAAAATATTAATATAGTTGTAAATATGGATATACTGATTTTTGAACATAAATACTTTTTTTACCTGTTTCTATTGATACCGGTAGTATTCGCGATGTTTTTAATAAGCCGGTATTTAAAAAATAAAGCATTAGATAGTTTTGGGGATAAGAATATTATATTAAAATTAATTCCCGGGCTTTCATTTCGAAGACCTTGGGTAAAGCTCTTTTTAATTATTCTGGCAATGTCCATGATAATAATAGCTGCCGTGAATCCTAAAATAGGCAGCCGCATGGAGGAAGTAAAAAAAGAAGGTGTTGATATTGTCGTTGCTATTGATGTAAGCAGTAGCATGTTAGCAGAGGATATCAGGCCAAACAGATTAGAAAGGGCTAAAGCTGCGGTTTCAAGATTAATTGACAAACTTGGCCATGACAGGATTGGAATTGTAGCATTTGCAGGCGATGCTGTTACTCAAGTTGCTTTGACAAATGATCACACTATTGCAAAAATGTTGTTGAGAACTATAGGAGTTAATTCTGCACCTGCGCAGGGCACAGCAATAGGAAAAGCCATTAACAGGGCTATTGCTTCATTTCAAACTGAGGACTTAAAGAATAAAACTATAATTATTATTTCTGATGGCGAAAATCATCTTGATAATCCTGTAGAAGCAGCAAAAGAAGCTGCTGAACAAGATATAATTATACACACTATCGGAATTGGCACAAGGGAAGGTTCGCCGATCCCGGTTTATCAAAATAATCAATTAAAAGGTTTTTTAAAGGATAGTGAAGGTAATACTGTTATTTCAAAGTATGATGAGCAGATGCTGAGCGATATTGCTGAAGAAACTGGCGGAGTCTTTCAACGCGGCAGAGGGGCCGACATAGGATTAGATAAAATACTTGATGAAATAAAAAGCCTTGAAAAAGAGGAATTTGAGAGTTTGTCCTTTGCCGATTATGAAAGCAGATTCTATTATTTTGCTGCTATTGCAGTATTGCTATTACTTTTTGAATTGTTTATTTTTGAAAGAAAAAATAAATGGATTGATAAAATAAATATTTTCAAAGTTTAATGTTTTTACTTTTTATCAAAATTTGATTAAAACAGATATAAAAATGAAAATAATTGCTTGCTTACTTTTCTTATTCATTTCTGTTTCTTTGTTTGGACAGGAAGAAAATAGTATCATCAGGAAAGGTAACAAATTATATAAAGATGAAAATTATAGCGAAGCTGAAATTAAATACCTGGAATCATTAGAGAAGAACCCTGATAATATTAAAGCTTTATATAATTTGGGAAATTCTTTGTATAAACAAGGAAGATATGATGAAGCTGCAAATATTTATGATGCTCTTACAAAAATGAATGCTGATGATGATGTTAAATCAAAAACATATCATAATTTAGGTAATTCTCATATCGGAATGGAAGATTATGAAAAAGGCATAGATGCATATAAAGAATCACTGCGAATAAACCCTGATGATGATGACACCAGGTATAATCTGGCATATGCCCTAAAAAAACTACAGGAGCAACAACAGCAGGAACAGGAACAAGATCAGCAAGATAAAGAGAATGATCAGGATGAACAAGATGATCAGAAGCAGGATCAGGAACAAAATGATGATGAACAACAGGATAATCAGCAACAA
>JAWOBS010000143.1:0-4376 GCA_046484145.1 Bacteroidales bacterium | reverse complement strand
TTTAAGATTTGTAAGATTTTTAAGATTTGTAAGATTTTTAAGATTTATAAGATTTATAAGATTTAAGATTTAAGATTTGTGAGATTTTAATTACTTAATAACTTTCATGCCTGAGTTTTCAAGGCCTCTGAACATGATTTCCTTGATAACATTTTTTGTAGAAAGGGGAAAGTCTGCTTTCATCATCCAGTCATAATACTGTGGTTCTTTTCTAAAAACATCTTCTACAACTTTGCCTTTATATTTTCCGAAGTTAAAAATCTCTTTGCCTGATTTGTTTTTTCCAATATGTCCTGACAGGTCGGCATTATTTTGATTAAAAGAAAACTCAGATAGCGCATCTACATCATTTTTCACCGGCTTTGATACTTTTCCTTCTTTGTCGAGGTATTCAACATCACTATAATGTTCAATTTGTTTAAGAAGTATTTCAAATGTTGCCTTAGTATCGGCTTCGGCCTCATGAGCATTGAGAAGTTCTTTTCCGCAATAAAACTTATAAGCTGCTTTTAAGGTTCTGGGTTCCATTTTGTGGAAGATATTCTGAACGTCAATCAACTTTCGTTTTGTAATGTCAAAATTGATTCCACATCTGAGGAATTCTTCGATTAGCATTGGGACGTCAAATTTATTGGAGTTATATCCGGCCAGGTCACAGTTTTTAAGAAAGCTTTCCAGCTTTGGGGCAAATTCGGCAAAAGTAGGTTTGTCTTTTACATCCTCGTCGCTGATGCCGTGAATAGCGGTAACTTCCGGGGGAATAGGCTTTTTGGGGTTTATTATCGCATTTAAGCTTTCACTGCTGTTGTCAGGGTTTACTTTGAAAACAGATATTTCAACAATTCTGTCGAGTACAACATTAACACCGGTAGATTCAAGGTCGAAAAATGCCAGTGGGCGTTTTAAATTTAATTTCATTTAGAGGTTTTGTTAAAGTTTAATAGATCTTGGATTAATACTTTAACGAAATTATAAAAAAAACCTCACAAGGGCTTAAATTGTTTGAGTAGTGTCAAAGTTTTCCAGTTCATTTGCCACTTTTTGCAAAAACATACCACCCAGTGCACCATCAACTACCCTGTGGTCACAAGCTAATGATAAATACATCATATGCCTTATTCCGATAGTGTCACCTTCAGGAGTTTCTATCACAACCGGTTTTTTCTTTATTGCACCTACTGCCAGAATTGCTACTTCAGGCTGGTTAATTATAGGAGTACCCATAAGTCCTCCAAATGTTCCAATATTTGTTATTGTGAATGTTCCACCTTGTATTTCATCAGGTTTGAGCTGGTTTTTTCTGGCGCGACCGGCCATGTCATTAATTTCTCTGCTTATTCCCAGGAGGCTTTTATTGTCGGCATTTTTGATAACAGGCACTATGAGGTTGCCATCAGGTAAGGCAGTTGCCATGCCAATGTTAATATTTTTTCTCTTTATAATTTTATCACCATCAACAGAGATATTAATCATTGGGAATTCTTTTATTGCCTTAGCTATTGCTTCCACGAAAAAGGGAGTAAAAGTGAGTTTCTCTCCTTCTCTTTTTTGCAGAACCTCTTTTTGCTTATTTCTCCAATTGACAAGATTACTAACATCAGCTTCGGTAAACAGAGAAATATGAACAGAAGTATCCCTGGAGGCTACCATATGCTTTGAAATAAGCTTGCGCATACGATCCATTTCTATTATTTCATCACCTTTTGCAGCAGAAACAGCAGGGGAGGCCTTTACTGCGTTATCAGTATCGGGTTTTGTCTCAACTTCCGGTTTTTGGGAAACGGCTTTTTTGTCTTGCAAATAATCTAAAATGTCATTTTTAGTAATTCTGTTATCACTGCCTGTGCCCGGGATTTTTTCCAGTTCCGGCATTGGTATATTTTCTTTCCTGGCAATGTTTCTTACTAATGGCGAGTAAAAACGGCCATGCTTGTCTGTTGAATGAATTATTTCAGGCTCGCCGGCTTCTTCTTCCTCTTTTATTGTCCCCTTAGCTTCTTCTTCTAAGTGTTGGCTTTCTTCTTCTTTTATTTCCGGTTTTTCAGCAACTGCCTTCTCCGTCGAGGCATCAGCATCCTGCTCGGTCGCAGTATCTTGTTCCGTATCTGTTTCTTCAGAGCCTTCAGTTTCAATAATGGCAATAACCTTATCTACTTCTACAGTATCACCTTCATTAAAGAGTTGCTTAATTAATTTTCCCGATACCGGCGATGGAATTTCAGAGTCTACCTTATCCGTTGCAATTTCAACTATAGGGTCGTCAGCCTCAATAGTATCATTTACATTTTTCAGCCATTTAGTTATAATAGCTTCAATGATGCCTTCACCCATTCGGGGTATTCTAATTTCATAAGTTGCCATTAGCTTTCTGTTTTCTATTTATTAAAAAAACAAAAAACTAAAGAAAATGTTTGAAGCAGCTTTTTAAGGATTTAAGATTCGTTCTTGTATTCTATGACTTTTGCAGCGATACTTACAGCAATTTCTTCAGTTGTAAGGCATTTTATCGGTATTCCCATAGGAGCATCTACCTTGCTTAGGGCTTCTTTGCTGATACCCCCGGCGATTAATTTCTCAAAAATATTTTTTACTTTATTCTTGCTTCCTATCATTCCTAAGTAAGAAAGTTTTTTCTCCAGCATTTGTTCTAAGATTAGTAGATCTTCAGCATGAGAAACAGTCATAATGGCCACATAGTTGTTGCTGTTATCATCAATAACACTTGCAGCATTTTTGTAATCAACGATTTTTTTCACATCTGCATATTGGTTCTTTTCTAATGTTGAAAGCCCTTCGCGGTTATCACAAACAACGACTTTGAAACTGAGCATTTTAAAGATTTTGCTAACCGGAATACTCACATGTCCACCACCGAATATATACATTGTGTCTTTTTTGCCAAAGATTTCGGAATAAACCCACTTATTGTCATTTTCTACGATGCACTTTACAGATGACTTTGGTTCATCAGATGCGGTAAAGCTTATTCCTTTTGTTGATAAACTTAAATTCCCGCTTTTTTCATTTCTTATGGCATTGGCTATACTTTTTATAACAGGCAAATCTTCAGTGGCTATTGGAATAAAAGCATGAGTTTGCTCTCCGGAGCAGATAAGTCCTGATTTATCTTCACCCGCATCAGGATTATGTATTTGTCTTTTTATTATTATTTCAGAAGAATTTTCGGCGAGTAACTTTTTAGCATACTCTACCATATTAACTTCCATAACTCCACCTCCAATAGAGCCTTCCATTTTGCCATTTTCTGCAACAGCCATTTTATAACCTAATTTGCCGGGACTGCTGCCTTTTCTTTCTATAACAGTTATTAAATATGTTTTCCTGTTATTTTTTAATTCATTTTCTATGAAACTCCAGATTGTCATTATTTTGTTCTTTTAAATTAAAAAATTATTCACTAATTGTAACTCTTAAGCCATCATAAGCCAGGAATATGTTTTCGGGCAATTCTTTTTGCACTTCTTTATGAAATCCCATTTGGTGGCTTATGTGAGTCAGGTATGCTTTTTCGGGTTTTATTTCTTGTATAATACTTATTGCTTCATCCAGGTTAAAGTGAGAAATATGCTTCTTTTTTCTAAGCGCATTTATAATAACAACTTTGGAACCTTTCATTTTGTCCAGCTCATTTTTTTTAATATAATTTGCATCGGTAAGATAAGAAAGGTTTCCTATCCTGAATCCTACCACGGGCATTTTCAGGTGCATGGCATGAATGGGTATTATATTTTGAGAATTGATGCTAAAAACGCTATTTGGAATTTTCTTGAGATTAATTTTTGGTACACCCGGATATTTGAAATCTTCAAAAGCGTACATATAATCATTTTTTAAGGATTCAATATCATTTTGCTGAACAAAAACATCCATGGGCCTTTGGTGAACCCAGTTAAAAGCCCTTACATCGTCAAGTCCTCCAGTATGATCTTTGTGGTTGTGAGTAATTAATATGGCATCAAGGTCTTTAACATCCTCTCTAAGCATTTGCTGTCTGAAATCAGGCCCCGCATCAATACAAATAGTAGTATCTTTTGTTTTTATCAGCGCAGAAGTCCTTAACCTTTTATCTTTTGAGGCTGGACTTTTGCAAACTTCACAATCACAAGCTATAACAGGAATTCCCTGGGAAGTACCCGTACCGAGAAAGATAAGTTCCATAAATCAATTTTGAACAAATTTATAAATAATATTATAACCGGAGCATCTGCTTCACTCTGATATTTATATAATTCTGCTTTAAGCGGGTGTTAAATTTTATCAACACTGTATTTTTTGCCGGAGATACTTAATCTCATTAATTATATTAAGGAAACTACATGCAAAAGACTTAAAAAGATGATTTTTTTCTAAAAAAG
>JAWOBS010000131.1:0-11771 GCA_046484145.1 Bacteroidales bacterium | reverse complement strand
ATGTCAGCATAAGTTTCTTCACTTGATAATAAAACATTACAAGCTTTTTGACCCGACTCAACATCAAATAGCAATTGCGGCAACTCCCTGTAAACGTCAGGGCCGGCAACCATGTCTATACGCAATCCTAAACTTTCTTCATCGAGTAATTGGGTTTTCATCCTTTCAGCCATGCAACCAATCACACCTATTATTAATTCAGGATTGTTTTTTCGCAATGCTTGCAATTGTTTTAACCTGTTTAAAACACGCTTTTCTGCATGATCGCGAATAGAACATGTGTTAATAAATATTATATCAGATTCATTAATTTCTGTAGTCGTCTTGTAGTTGTTTTCCAACATTATAGAGGCCACTATTTCACTGTCAGAAAAATTCATCTGGCAGCCATAAGTCTCTATGTATATTTTTTTCATTTTTTTTACTTAAAAATTTGATAATCAATGTAAATTTATTTTTGCAGGAAAAATGCTTATCTGCAATGTATTAATATAACATATAAGTTAGCTGCTAATAAAATGTTTATGAAAATAAGCAGTTTTTGATGATTTTATGTGAATCAAGTATTTTTTAACACCAAAACCTTAATCGTTTATTTTTTTCTCAAAACGTTTAAACTCTTAGTTATTGAAGCAAAAGTACTCAAATTTGTTATTTTTATTTGTAAAAAAAATCTTGAATATTTGCAAAATACAAAAGGTTTTGCTTTTCTTTGCAAAATTTTGAATGAGGTATTAGTTTATCTTCTCTGAGTATATTTCACAATAAATGAATTAGCATACAGTTGTTTTTTTGCAATCAATTTATTTATTGATTATTTTTTAATTTTTAAAAGACATTAAAATTATGGCAAAAAATCTTGTCATTGTCGAGTCTCCGGCAAAAGCAAAAACGATAGAGGGCTTCTTAGGAAAGGATTATTTGGTTAAATCCAGTTACGGACATGTTAGAGATTTGTCAAAAACAAACCTGGGAGTGCTTATTGATAAAAACTTTGAACCTCAATATGAGGTTGTTTCTGATAAGAAAAAAGTAATTTCAGACTTGAAAAAAGAGGTTAAGAGTGCTGATATGGTTTGGCTTGCAACTGATGAGGACCGCGAGGGAGAAGCTATATCATGGCACCTTGTTGAAAGTTTGAAATTAAATGACGCAAAATATAAGCGTATTGTTTTTCATGAAATAACAAAGAACGCAATTTTAAATGCTATCTCTAATTCAAGAAAAATTGATGTTAATCTTGTTAACGCACAGCAAGCACGAAGAGTTTTAGACAGGCTTGTGGGATTTGAGCTTTCTCCTGTCTTATGGAAAAAAATTAAACCATCTTTGTCGGCAGGCCGGGTTCAATCGGTTACTGTCAGGCTTATTGTTGAAAGAGAAAAGGAAATTCAGGCATTCAAACAACAGAATTTTTATAAAATATCAGCTGTTTTTGATGTTGAGCATAATGGCCAGTTGATGCATTTTAAAGCTGAACTTACAAATAAACTGCCGGATAGAGAAACTGCTTTTAGCTTTTTGGATAAGTGCAAAGACAGTAAGTTTGTCGTTGATAGCGTTGAAACAAAACCCGCTTCAAAAACACCATCAGCACCTTTTACTACTTCAACCCTTCAACAAGAAGCCAGCAGAAAGCTTGGTTATTCAGTATCAAGAACAATGGTTTTGGCTCAAAGACTTTATGAATCAGGTAAGATAACTTATATGAGGACTGATTCTGTTAATCTTTCTGACTTTGCTATTGATATGGCGAAGCAAGAGATTACCAAAGCATTTGGGGCAAATTATGCAAAAACCAGAAAATATACTTCAAAGTCTAAAGGTGCACAGGAAGCCCACGAAGCTATTCGCCCAACAAACATGGCAGATAAAAATGTTAGTAGTGACTCGTCTGAGCAAAGGCTTTATGAACTTATTTGGAAAAGAACCCTGGCCTCCCAGATGGCTGATGCAGTATTGGAAAAGACTAATGTTAGTATAGGAATTTCCAAGGCTGATGAAAAGCTTACCGCAACAGGCGAGGTGATAAAATTTGATGGTTTTCTGAAATTGTACATTGAGTCAACAGATGATGAGGACGAAGAAGTCAGTAAAGGAATACTGCCTCCATTAAAAAAAGGGCAAGATCTTGATCTTAACAATATGCAGGCTGTGGAAAGATTTTCTAAGCATCCACCAAGGTACACAGAAGCAGGACTTGTTAAAAAACTTGAAGAGCTGGGTATAGGAAGGCCGTCAACTTATGCACCTACTATATCTGTAATCCAAAAACGAGAATATGTTGTTAAAGAAAACAGAGAGGGAGATAAAAGAAATTATAATGTTTTGGAACTTAAAAACTCAAAAATAATTGAGATAGAAAAATCTGAAATAACAGGTGCGGAAAAAAACAAATTGTTCCCTACGGATTTGGGTGTAGTAGTGAATAATTTTTTATTGGAGTATTTTAAAGATGTTATTGATTATAGCTTTACAGCCAAACTGGAAAAAGAATTTGATGAGATTGCACAAAACAAAATTCAATGGAAATCTGTGGTAAAGGAATTTTATTTCCCGTTTCACGAAAAAGTTGAAAATGCATTGGAAAAAGCTGACAGGGCAAGTGGTGAAAGACTGCTGGGCGTTGATCCCGCTTCAGGAAAGAATGTTTATGTTAAAATTGGAAGATATGGCCCGATGGCGCAGATAGGAGAAGCAAATGAAGAAGAAAAACCTTCTTTTGCCGGCTTGTTGAAAAACCAAAGCATTGATTCCATAAGCCTTGAAGAAGCTCTCGACCTTTTTAAATTGCCCAGGAAAGTTGGACAATATGAAGATAAAGATGTTGTTGCAGGTGTTGGACGATTTGGGCCTTACCTTAGGCATGACAGCAAATTTGTATCCTTGCCAAAAACAGAAGATCCGCTGACTGTTAGTCTCGAGAAATCTATTGAAATTATTGAAGATAAAAGAGAAGCAGAAAGGAAAAAGATTATTAAAGAGTTTAAGGAGGAACCGGAGGTTAAAATACTAGCCGGAAGATGGGGAGCATATATATCCTTTAAAGGTGAAAACATTAAGATACCTAAAGATAAAAATCCCGAAAAACTTAGCCTTGAAGATTGTGTTAAAATTAAAGATGAACAAGGAGCAACCTCAACCAAGAAAAAACGTACAACTAAAAAACGTACTACTAAAGGTAAATCTTCACCTAAAAAGAAATAGAATACTGTATTATGGAAATTGAGGTTTTTTTCGAGGCTGTTAATCCTGATAAAATTGTTGGAAAAGGTTCACAACATCCACTTATCCTGGGAGAAATTATTGATACATTTTATACAGATGGAGCATTTCCCTCACTGGAGAACAAGCAAATTGCTTTAATAGGAATTACTGAGGACAGAAATGCACCACAAAATGAAGGTTGCGGATTAGCTCCGGATTATGTCAGGAAATATCTTTATCATTTGTTACAAGGGCCAAGTAAGGTTGAAATTGCTGATCTTGGAAATATTATTGCAGGAAATACTCCGGAAGACACATACTTTGCAGTTAAAACAGTTGTAGCCGAATTAATTGATAATAAAATTATACCAATCATAATTGGGGGCAGCCAGGATATAACCTATGCTAATTACCTGGCTTATGAATCCCTGGGTCAAATCATTAATATTGTTGCTGCCGATTCATGCTTCGACCTCGGCTTAAGTGAGGAGGAAATAAATAACAAAAGTTACCTTAGTAAAATTATTAAGCATAAGCCAAACTACCTTTTTAACTATACAAATATTGGATATCAAACATATTTTACCGATCAGGATGCTATTGACCTGATGAACAAATTGTTTTTTGATGTTTACCGACTTGGCATAGTCAGGCAAAACATGGAAGAGGTTGAGCCGATTGTCAGAAATTCTGATTTGTTTTCTTTTGATATGTCAAGTATCAGGCAATCTGATGCACCTGGCAATTTCTTTGCTTCCCCAAATGGATTTTATGGCGAAGAAGCATGTCAAATTGCAAGATATGCCGGCCTTAGTGACAAATTATCTTCCATTGGCTTTTATGAATATAATCCTGCTTTTGACAATGGAGAGCAAACGGCACACCTGGTAGCTCAAATGATCTGGTATTTTATTGATGGTTTTGCCAACAGGAAAAACGACTTCCCGGATAGAGAAAGAAAAGATTCCGGAATGTATATAAAATATGTAGTATCTATCAAAGAATTTACCAATGAAATTGTTTTTTATAAAAGCAAAATCAGCGATAGATGGTGGATGGAAGTTCCTTGTCCGTCAGGAATGCAGATAAAATATGACAGGCAATTTCTTGTACCTTGCTCTTATAAAGACTATCAGGCAGCTTGTGAGGAAGAAATACCTGAGAAATGGTGGCAGGTTTATCAAAAATTCTTATGATTTTTTTTTATTTTGGTGTTATTAGAATAAAAAATGCTATTTTTAAAGCCTGATTAAGCAAATAAATATTATTGCGTATAATTACTGATAAATCACTTTACCATGATATTTATCTTTGTAAAGTATCATAATGGCTTTATTTAGATGCAATTTGTTGATTTACAAATAGTTCTTTGAATTACTGCAGCGGAAACTTATTAACAAACACTTGTTAATAAAAATTTTTATTGTATTTTTACGCCCCCTAATTCAGGAAAAAATAATGTTTTGTTTTTTACTAAATAAATTATTTATTTTTTCGTTTCTTGAATTACTGAAAGAAAAATACTCTTATGAAGAAAGAATTGTGGTTAAGTTTGTTTTTATTGTTGCCATGTTTTGCTTTAGCACAACAAGAGCCGCAATTTAGCCATAATATGTATAACAACATGGGGATAAACCCAGGATATGCCGGCCTTAGAAATGCAATCTGTGCTACAGGCTTTTACAGGCAACAGTGGGTTGGCTTTAAAGATGAAGATGGCGTAAATTTGGCTCCTGTAACATACAGCGTGAATGTTGATGCACCCATTTCTTTTATTCGAGGTGGACTTGCATTGAGTTTTTTACAGGATAATGTAAGTTATCATACTTCTATTGGAGTAAAGCTTGCATATTCATATCACCTGAATATGGATTATGGGAAAATGGGTATTGGACTACAGCTGGGACTGATTGATCAAAGAATTGATTTTTCACAATATGACCCAATTACTGAAGGAGACCCCGTTTTAGTGGATGCCGATGAACAAAGTAATATTTTATTGGATTTTGCTTTGGGAGGCTTCTACCAAACTGATGATTATGGATGGTTTGGACTTTCTGTTACACAGTTCAGACAAGCAAGTAGTGAAATAGGTTACGCTGATTATCAACTAAGAAGGCATGCATATCTTGTTGGAGGTTATGACTATCCTTATCCTGGCAATAATTCATATGTTATTACTCCATCTGCATTAATAAAATCTGATTTTAACAGTTATCAAATAGATATAAATGCGATGGTAACTTATGCAAACAAAATCAGGGGAGGAGTTAGCTACAGGATTGATGATGCAATAGCCTTTTTTCTGGGGATAAGACTGGATCAAATAAGTGTTGGGTACTCATATGACTTTACAACTTCTTTGATGGGTAGAAACGGGCGAAGTTGGGGCAGCCATGAGATTATGCTGCAATATTGTTTTAACCTGGAAATTGAAAGAATAAATCAACCTTATAGAAACATAAGGTTTTTATAAAAATTTTTGCAATATTTGTTGTAACAATAGATATATTTGTGCGTTTAAAATATTAATGAAATATAATTTAATTAGTGATCATATAAAACAGGAGCTATCATGAAAAGAATAGTTTTTTTTGCTTCTATAATCATTTTAGTATTAAGTAGCTGTGACCGTCAAAGAGGTCACTTAACTGGTGTAGAAGACAGGCCAAGTGTTTATTACGGCCACCCGCCGGGAATGGTATATATTCCACTGGGTAGTTTTACTATGGGACCATCAAGTGAAGATATGGCATATACCCATAATGCTGTTTCTAAAACAGTTTCGCTACCATCTTTCTACATGGATCAAACTGAAATTACAAATAATCAATACAGGCAATTCGTCTATTGGATTAGAGACTCGCTTGCTCACCTGAAATTATCTGAATTTGATGAAGGCCATCTGATTCTTCAGGATGAGTTTGGACAGGATCTTGAACCACCAATGATTAATTGGGATCAGAAAATTAACTGGAATGGTGAGGAAGAAAGAGAGTTTCTTGCAGATTTGTTTTTGCCGGAACATGAAAGATTTTTCCGTAAACGTGAAATCGACACAAGAAAGTTAATCTACAGGTATTTTAGAATTGACCTGCATAAAGCTGCAAGGAGATCAGAAAGAGATACCCCAAGACGTGAATTTGTCTTAGAGTATGAAACTCCGGTATATCCTGATACACTCGCATGGATTCATGACTTTAGTTATTCTTATAATGAACCTATGACTAAAAGCTATTTCTGGCATCCAACCTATGATCACTATCCTGTTGTTGGTGTTAACTGGATGCAGGCAAGAGCATTTACAATCTGGAGAACACAATACCTGAATAATTATCTAACAAATAGTGGTAGTTCTATAGCTGCTGATTTTAGGCTTCCTTCAGAATCAGAATGGGAATATGCCGCAAGAGGTGGCCTTGATCTTAACCCGTATCCATGGGGTGGCCCATATATTAGGAATATTGATGGATGTTTCCTTGCTAATTATAAACCTCTTAGAGGTAATTATACCGATGATGGCGGTTTCCAAACTGTTATTGTAGGACATTATCCTCCTAATGACTATGGTTTATATGATATGTCAGGAAATGTTGCCGAATGGACAATAGATGCTTACGATGAATCGTTCTATGTATTCGGTCATGATATGAATATGAGTTACCAATATGAAGCTGATCCTGATGATCCAATTACTAAAAAGCGTAAAGTTATTCGCGGAGGTAGCTGGAAAGATGTTGGAGAATTTTTGCAAGTTGGTACACGTACATATGAATACCAGGATACTGCAAAATCTTTTATTGGATTTAGATGCGTACAGGATTTTCTGGGCCGTGACGTAGGTGATGGCACAGGTTCATCAAATGTTTACTAATATCTCATAATTTTTATATATTTGCACTAAAATAAATAAACAAAAAACTAAATATATCAATTTATAGATAAAGCCTTATGAAATTCGTTCACACCAAAGTTTTTAAAAACCTTATGGCTAAGCTATACGGTTGGGGTGCTTCTGTTGTAATCTTAGGAGCATTATTCAAAATTAATCACTATCCGGGAGCTGAAATTATGCTTATTGTTGGATTAGGTGTAGAAGCATTGATCTTTTTTGCTTCTGGATTTGAACCCCCACATGATGAACCCGACTGGACCCTCGTTTATCCTGAATTAGCAGGTATTGAAGACGAAGATTCTGAAGGTTCTGACAGAAGAAGAGGTGCAGTTACTACTCAGAATATTCAAAATGTATCATTATCTTCCAGCCTTGACAAAATGCTCGAAGAAGCAAATATCGGGCCTGAACTGATTGAAGATCTTGGTGAAGGAATCAGAAATTTGAGTGATAATGCAAAAAAACTTGCTGACATGTCAAATGCTGCTGTTGCAACAAATCAATATGTGCAAAATATGGAAGTTGCATCCCAGGCAGTACTAGACCTTAGCGATTCATACAAAAACACAGCAGAATATCTTAAGCATGATCTTTCTTTATCAGAAGAATATTCTAACAGCTTGAAGAATACTGTTGTAGCTTTGGGTGAAATGAAAGAAGTATATAAAGGAACTGCTGAAGTTGCCAAAGAGGGTCTCCAATCTACTGTTGAGCATAATGAAAGTATTAAGAACCTTAGCCTTTACTCAAATCAAATGGCTGAAAATTACAGTAATGCAGCTAATCTTCTTACACAGGCTGTAGAAGCTTTGGAGAAATCTGCTTCCGGCGGACAGATATATACTGAGCAAATGGAAAAAACAACTCAGAATTTGTCTGCTCTAAATGCTGTTTATGAACTGCAATTGCAAGTGTCTAATGAACAGTATCTCAATACAGAAAAACTAAAAAGTACTGTTAATCAGCTTGTTGACAACATGTCCGAATCTTCTGCTAATTCTGAAGACTTGAAACAGGCAATAACACACCTTTCTACTAACATTAATGCTCTTAATAATGTTTATGGAAATATGCTCTCAGCAATGAGTGTAAATGTTGGAGGTAATAAATAATAAAATAATGATTAATTTATTAAAGCAAATACCTTAGGATATGGCAGGAGGAAAGCAAACCCCCCGACAGAAAATGATTGGGCTAATGTATTTGGTGTTCATCTCACTGATGGCTCTTAATGTTTCTGTCACGGTAATGGATTCATTTGTGTTAATTGATGAAGGAATCAAGCAAACAAATGAAAATTTCACCAAAAGGGTTGAAGATGTTTATAGGGAATTTAGACAACAAATGGCTTTGGCACCCGATAAGGTTAAGCCTTATTTTGACAGAGCCGAAAAAGTTGAAGAATTGGCTGACACATTGGCTAAGTTTATACTACATGGCCGTGCAGATATGATATCAACTTTAGATGGAATAGAATTAGAGGAGGCAGACACACTTAGTTTAACTGATTTAAAAACCAGGTCTAAATATAGTGCTTCTTCAAGATATTGGTTGCAGGAAGGTAATCAGGACCCCATTAATACCGGAGGTGAAGGTACAAGAGCTTATAAGCTTAAAGAAATGATTGAAGAGTTTAAGGCTGAAGTTATAAGCCTTATCCCTGAAGAAGCTAGAGGAAACCTTGAACTTGGGCTGGATACCGAAGGCCCTTTTTATGATATGAGCGGTAATGAGGTGAGTTGGCAAAGAGCAATGTTTGACAGGGTAATACCCATTGCATTAGCTACAAATCTTAGCAGGCTGGTTACTGAAGTGAGGAATGCTGAATTTGAAGCTGTTTCAAGATTATATTCTGCTATTACTGCCGAAGACTTTACTTTTGATAAAATTGAAGCAAGAGTTGTACCTAAAAGTCAAATTGTGCTCGTGGGTGATGCTTACGAAGCAGATGTTTTTGTAGCTGCTTTTGACACAAAACAAAAACCAAGAATTGTTGTCGATGGAAGATCTATTGAAACAAGTGATGGTATTGGAAAACTTCGACTCCCGGCGACAAGGGTTGGATCGCATACTTTTAAAGGTAAAATTGAGGTGCCAAATCCTGCTACAGGACAAATGACGGATTATCCTTTTGAAGGTAGTTATATAGTACAAAGGCCATCTGTTACCGTTTCTGCTGATGCAATGAATGTTTTTTATATTGGAGTTGACAATCCTGTTTCAATTTCTGTACCCGGAATTCCTAATGAGAATATCCGCCCTATTATTTCTTCAGGAGGACAGTTAATTCCAAGAGGCGAAGGCAGATATACTGTTAAGATGTCTTCAGGTACAAAGGAAGCTACAGTTACAGTGAGAGCTCTTATTGATGGCTCAACCAGAAATATGGGTGCCGCTTCATTTAGAGTTAGGCCTATACCTAGCCCTATCCCTAAAGTTTCAGGTTTGGGATCGGGAGAATCTGTTGCACGTGAAAGGCTCCTAGCTTTACCAAGAGTTGTTGCTGACCTTGAAGGTTTTGAATTTGATGCAAAATTTGAAATCTTGTCTTATACCATGTTTACAACGGAATCAGGAGATTTAAGAACTTATAATTCCAGAAGTGGTAATTTCACAAATGATATAACAGATGCTATACAAAGAGCAAGAAGAGGACAACGCTTTGTATTCGATGAAATAATGGCTAAAGGCCCGGACGGAACAACTAGAAGTTTGTCTGCGGTATCTTTAAAAATTCAATAATACACAAATTTGGAGGATTTAATTATGACTCAATTAAAAAGAATTTTAGTATCCCTTACAATTATTGCAGGATTTTCAGTTTCTGCATTTGCACAAGTTCTAGATGCACCGCCAAGGGATAATTTCTATGACAAAATCTGGATAGAACAAAAAGAACCTGTTGAGCTACCATACGTTAGAGAAGTTGAAGTGATGTGGTCAAAAACTGTTTGGCAGGTTATTGATATGAGAGAAAAAATTAATCAGCCTTTCTATTTTCCTGTTACTCCTATTCAAAACAGGAGAAGTTTAATGCAAATAATTTATGACGGAATTAGAGAAGGTGCGATTATAGCATATCAGGATGATGAATTCACTACGCCTCTGACACCGGAAGAAATTCAGGAAAATCTTGAAAGGATTGAAACTTTTGAAAATCCTGAAACAGGTGAAACTGAAGAAATTGTTATTAAATTCAGAACTGACGAGGTTACTAAGTTTAGAGTTAAAGAAGTGTGGTTTGTAGATAGTAAAAGATCCGTTTTGGATGTTAGAGTATTAGGTATTTCACCAGTAAGACAAAGAGAAATTGGAGACCTTGGTCTTGTTGATGAGCCATTATTCTGGGTACATTATCCTCACTGCAGAAATATTTTTGTAAACGCTGAGGTGTTTAACAGGCATAATGATGCTCAAAGAATTTCATTCGATGATATGTTTTTGCGCAGAATGTATAACAGCTACATATATAAAGAGTCAAATGTTTATGACAGAACTATAGCGCAATACTACGATGGCCTGGATGCCCTACTTGAAGCAGACAAGGTTAAGAATGAAATCAGAAACTTTGAATTAGATCTTTGGGAATACTAGTATTTAATTCCTCCAAAAAAGAAAAAAGGCTAACACTGATGTGATAGCCTTTTTTCTTGTGATAATTCATGGAGTTAGATTTTGTAAAAATCATTTCCTTTATCATCAACTAATATAAATGCAGGAAAGTTTTTTACTTCAATTTTGTAGATAGCTTCCATCCCCAATTCAGGGTATTCAATTAATTCAACCTTTTTAATGTTTTCTTGTGCCAGTATTGCAGCCGGCCCTCCTATGCTGCCAAGATAAAAACCACCATACTTTTTACATGCATCGCTTACGGCCTGACTTCTGTTGCCTTTTGCAATCATCACCATACTGCCTCCTTTGCTTTGAAACAGGTCAACATAAGAATCCATACGTCCTGCAGTTGTTGGCCCAAACGATCCTGAAGGCATTCCTTCCGGAGTTTTTGCAGGCCCGGCATAATAAATTGGATGATCCTTTATATACTGAGGCAAATCTTCTCCATTATCTAAGCGTTCTTTAAGCTTTGCATGGGCAATATCTCTACCTACGATTATTGTACCATTTAAAGAAAGCCTTGTTCCAACATTATGCTTGCTTAGCTCGGCCAGAATATCTTTCATTGGACGTTCCAGGTTAATCTCAATTGCTCCTTTATCATCTTCTTGTCGCAGTTCTTCTGGTATATATTTTCCGGGATCATTTTCCAGCTTTTCTATCCAAATACCATTTTTGTTGATCTTTGCTTTAATATTTCTGTCTGCAGCACAAGAAACACCCATGCCAACAGGGCATGATGCACCGTGTCTGGGCAGCCTGATAATTCTTATATCCAGGGCAAAGTATTTACCTCCAAATTGTGCTCCTATGCCAAGCTTATAAGATTCTTCTAAAATCTTTTTCTCAAGTTCAATGTCTCTGAAAGCTTGCCCGGATTCATTTCCTTCAGTAGGAAGGCTGTCAAAGTATTTTGTTGATGCCAGTTTTACAGTTTTTAAACATGCCTCAGCAGATGTTCCCCCTATAACAAAAGCTACATGATATGGAGGACAAGCAGCCGTTCCAAGTGTTTTTAACTTCTCAACCAAATATTTCTCAAGCTTTTCAG
>JAWOBS010000123.1:0-16322 GCA_046484145.1 Bacteroidales bacterium | reverse complement strand
CTGAACTACAGGCAATTAATAAGGAGCTAATGACTCATAAAGAAAAGCTTGAATTTTTGAATGATGAATTAAATCAAACAAACCAAAAGCTTGTAGAATCTGAGAAAAAATTGCTAGCCACTAATTCCAGTAAAGATAAATTCTTCTCAATTATATCCCATGACCTTAGAAACCCATTTGCCTCAATAGCTAGTTTTTCCAGGATAATAAAAAGAGATATTGATGTTTTGAGTAAGGAAGATTTAAAGGAATTAGCTGTTGAACTTGACAAGAGCATCATAAAAATCAACAACTTGCTTGATAATTTATTGGTTTGGTCCAGGAGTCAATCGGGAAGGACAGTGTTTCAACCACAATATTTAAACATTTCTCATATTATCGAAGATAGCATTGAGTTTATTGAAGGCAGTATCACTGAGAAGGATGTAAAAGTTCATAATAAAATCAGTGACGATCTTGTAGTCTATGCTGATAAAAATATGCTGGATTCAATAATCAGGAATTTGTTGACAAATGCTATAAAATATTCTAAAATTGGCGGTGAGATAAGCCTGAATGCTGAGATTAAAGATAACAAAGCTTTTATTTCTATTGCTGACCAAGGCGTTGGTATTCCTGAAGAAAACAAAAGCAAAATATTGAATAGTGAAATATTCTTCTCAACTTATGGTACTAAGGATGAAAAAGGTAGCGGACTTGGTTTGCATATAACGAAAGAGTTTGTGAAAAAACATGGCGGTGAAATCTTCTTTGAAAGTGAAGAAGGAAAAGGCACTGTATTTACTTTTAGCTTGCCTCTTGAAGAAGAACAGATATAAGCTTTTGTTTTGGTAAGGCTTTAAAACTGCTTATATTTTATAGTTTTTTTCTTCCTTATTTGTATAAAGATTTTTTTGTAAAAACCTTGTAAAGATTAAAATCAAATGCTTTTTCTCATACTTTTGCAAAAAAAAGCAATCTATTGGAATTTATCTGGGGAAATAAAAGAAGGTTTAATTCCTATTCAAGTTGGTGCAAGCAGACATTTGGTACCCGTGTTCAAAAGGTATCCGTGAATGCCGGTTTTACATGTCCAAACCGTGACGGCACCCTGGGAAAAGGAGGTTGCACTTTTTGTAATAATCTTGCATTCAATCCCGCCTCATCATATAGTACGAGTTCAGAATCTCTGTTTTCTCAAATCGACAAAGGCTTAAGTTTTTTAAAAAAGAGATATAAACGCTCAGGGAAATATGTTGCGTATTTTCAGGCCTATAGTAATACATATGCAGACATTGATGTTTTAAAAAAGGTTTACCAGGAAGCTTTATCTCATCCAGAGATATCCGGATTGGTTATTGGTACCCGCCCTGACTGTATTAATGAAGAAAAACTGGAGTATCTGAAAAGTTTGTCAGAGAAATATTTCATTTCTGTAGAATATGGTGTTGAATCATGTAATGATAATACTTTGCTGCGTGTAAATCGCGGCCATGATTTTCACACATCTCAGAAAGCTATTAAATTAACTTCGGAATTTGGCATTCATGTGGGAGCACATTTCATCTTTGGTTTGCCCGGAGAATCAAAGGAGGATATGTTGAAACAGCTTGATAATATCTCCCAACTGCCATTGAACAGCATAAAGTTTCATCAGTTACAAATCGTAAAAGACACTAAAATTGCAAATGAATATATTACAAATCCGGAAGATTTTGTGTTTTTTGAATTACCTGAATATGTTGATTTTATTACGAGTTTTATAGAAAGACTTAATCCCTATTTTTCTATTGAAAGAATTTCGGGGGAAGTGCCGCCAAGGTTCAATTTAGGAAAAAGATGGGGGATGATTAGGGCAGATCAGGTGATAACAATGGTTGAAAAAAAACTTTTAGAAAGAGACAGCTGGCAAGGGAAGTACTATAATTTATAATAACTGAAACATAAATATTTGTAAAAATCTAATAAAGTGCTTTTATAAATATTTACGTTGATACATTTTATTTATTTTTGGCAATTGATAATTACTATATATTTGCTTGGCAATTTTGAAATAAAAAAGATAAATAGATTAGCATATGGAAAACACTAAAAGAGGATTGGTTGCAAGAGCTTTAGGATCGATAGAAAGAGTTGGCAATAAGCTACCGCACCCGGGAGCATTATTTGCTTATTTTGCTTTAGCTATTATTGTTTTGAGTTGGATAACTTCTTTGTTAAATGTTTCTGCAGTTCATCCCGGCACGGGAGAAACAGTTGAACCTTTTAATCTTATGAGTAGGGAAGGTTTGCATAAGATTATGACAAATATGGTTTATAACTTTACATCTTTTGCACCATTAGGGACAGTTTTGACAGCACTTTTGGGTATAGGTATAGCTGAAACAAGCGGTTTAATGTCTACAGGTTTAAGATTATTGGTTATTTCTGCTCCCAAAAAACTCTTAACTTTTGCAATCGTTTTTGCCGGTATACTTTCAAATACCGCAAGTGAAGTTGGATACGTTGTGCTTGTTCCCCTGGGTGGAATGATATTCCTTGCTGTTGGCAGAAATCCTATTGCCGGTATTGCAGCCGCATTTGCCGGTGTCTCGGGAGGTTACTCTGCGAATTTATTGCTTGGAACTATAGATCCATTGCTGGCAGGTTTGTCTGAAGAGGCTGCCAGGATTATAGAACCTGCTTATACAGTTAACCCTGCGGCTAACTATTATTTCATGTTTGTATCAACATTTTTTATCGCTATTATTGGCACCTGGGTAACAGAAAAGATTATTGTACCACGGCTGGGAGAGTATAAAGGTGATGCTAAGCCTGAAGAGATAAAAAAGCTTGATGCCGGCGAAAAAAGAGGTATAAGGGCTACCCTGGTGGCTTTGATAGTTATAGTCCTACTGCTGTTTATCAGTGCTGCTCCAATTGAAGGAGGCTTTTGGAGTAAAATACCCATATCAGGTTTCCTTAGAGATCCCGATACAGGAGGTTTGTTAAGATCTCCGTTTATGAAAGGAATTGTTGCAATTATTTTTCTTGTAGCAGGAATACTTGGTATAGTATATGGTATTGCGGCAAAAACACTAAAAAGTGCTGATGATGTTATAAAAGGAATGGGCAAGTCCATGTCAACGCTTGGAACTTATATCGTTTTAGTGTTTTTTGCTGCCCAGTTTGTTGCATATTTCAATTGGACAAATTTAGGACTAATATTCGCAATTAAAGGTGCAAATGCCATTGGTGCACTCGATCTGGGCAATATACCCCTGATGATAGCACTGGTGTTAATTGCTGCTGTGATAAATCTTATAATAGGAAGTGCAAGCGCCAAATGGGCTATTCTGGCTCCTGTTTTTATACCAATGTTCATGTTGCTTGGTTATTCTCCGGAATTTACCCAGCTTGCATACAGAGTTGGTGATAGCGTTACTAATGTTATTGCTCCAATGATGGCTTACTTTGCTATTATTGTAGCTTTTATTGAGAAATATGATAAAAAGGCCGGAATAGGTACTATTATAGCAACTATGCTGCCATATACAGTCGTATTTCTTGTTTGTTGGCTAATTCTATTGGTAGCATGGATATTACTTGGATTACCTATTGGGCCGGGAGCACCACTATTTTACTCTATCTAAAATAGATGCATATGCCTGTATCTCCATCTGCTTAATGGTTTTGATGTCTTGAGGATGTTGCATTTTTTATTGTTGCATCTATAGAGATATCATTTATAATTAATTTTTTTTCGTATTTTTGTTTATTCCGGTTTTCATTATTCTTAACCTGGTTTTATTATGTCATCTGTTAAAAACAGAATACTAGTTGCAATTGATTTTGAAGAGCAGTCAATAAATGCTCTTAATCAATCTTTTAATATAGCAAGTATTTTTAATGCTGAGATATTACTGCTGTATGTGATCGAACCTGCTAAGGGGATGTCAAAGTTTGTTTTTCCGGATGATTATATTAATAAAATCGTTGCTAATGCAAGAAATAAATTTAATGAATTGGAATCTCTTGCTAAAAAGAAATCAGAAAGAACAAAAATACCCGTTTCTAGTATTATCGTTAAAGGTAAGCCATATGAGAAAATAGTTGAGATAGCTAAAGATTATGGTGTTTTAATGATTGTGATGGGTAAGAATAGCGACCTGGAAAGGCAAAACAGGCGTTTTGTCGGGAGCAATACTTTTAATGTGATTAGGGTAGCTCCTTGCCCTGTATTGTCTGTTAAAGGAAGTAATCTCGCCGGAGTCTTTAATAATATTTTGTTGCCCCTGGATTTTAAAAAAGATATTACTAATCAGTTAAAAACAGCAATTGACATTGCAAATTATTTTGGTGCAGCAATAAATATCATTTCTGTCTTTTCTAAAGAGAATAAAGTATACAGAATAATAAGGCAGGTTAATGTTAATAATGCCAGGAAGGAAATAGAAAAAAGCGGAATCAGATGTAATGTTGATATTATTACAGCTAAGAAAAACCAACAAGTATCTGATGTGATAAATGAATTCGCAAGAACTATTAATGCGGATATGATAATTATTATGACTCAACAGAAAAAAGTTTTGGTTGACTACTTTGTGGGGTCCACTGCACAGGAAGTTATTAATAATGCTTCTATACCGGTATTGACTATATTGCCAACTGTAAAGCTTAAGCCGGCAATGATAACTTCTTTTTTGGATCCAATGGGATTGTTGAACAAGCCTGAAAAGTAATTCTAAACAAATAGTTTATAATTAAATAATAATAGTATGAATGAAAGAACCAATAAAGTAATTTTAGTCCCGGTAGATTATACAGAACGAGCGGAGTATGCTATTGAACATGCTTTGGTTATGGCAAGGTATTTTGAATATGAGATTTGCCTGTTAAATGTTATAACAAAAAAGCAAGTTGATGATAAAGTCAGACAGGAAGCTGCTGAGAAAATTAATAAATATGCTGAGGATGCTACTGAGAAAAGTGGAATTCATATAAAAGGTATGGTTAAAGAGGGTAGTATTTTTACTACAATTGGCAAAGTTGCTGATGATTTAAAAGCTTCTTTGATAATTATGGGAATTCATGGTAAGAAAGGATTGCAGCATTTATTCGGCAGTTTTGCCTATAAAGTAATTTGTAATTCAACTGTACCGGTAGTAGTGGTTAAAAACCCTATAAAGCAGAGAAAAATTGAGAATATTGTTTTACCTATAGATTTTTCAAAGGAAAGCGCAATTAAGGTTACACAAGCAATCAAGTATGCTCATTATTTTAAATCTGCCATCAGGATAATAGGCGTTTTGGATACAAAGAGTTCTGTGGTGAGAATAAAAAAAGAAGCATTGATTAAAACAGTAATGGATTTTATTAAAAATGCTGGTGTCAAGGTTACTGCTGATGTTATCATTGAGCCGGGAGAAGAAGCTCATGAATCAATTATTAATTACGCAGAAAAAATCGATGCTGATATGATAATAATTGTAGCTGAAAGAGATGGTGGCTTTGCTGATCTCTTTGCTAAAAACTCGGCAGAGGAAATAATTGATGAATCTGAAATCCCGGTGATGACTGTTACTCCAAAGCCCGGAGAAGCTGATGTTACTGACAGTAAAGGAAAAATTGTTAAAACATTTGTTGATCCTATGGGCTTGATGAAACACTAAAACCGATAGCTTTTAGGTTCTCCCAATAGGAAGGGAAAGATTTTATTACAACTTCAGGGTTTTTTATGCCAATAACTTTCTTTGTCATTGCAAGAATGGAAAACGACATTGCCATTCTGTGATCCTCATAAGTTTCAAATACAGGAATTTTTGAAGAAAGACTATGGTTGTTCACTCTTTCCAGTTGCCATTTATCATTTGAATGCTCTTGTAATATATAACCGATTTTTTCAAGCTCATTTTGTAATGCTGTTATTCTGTCAGTTTCTTTTATTCTCAGGCTGTGTAAGCCGCTCATTAACGCATTTTGCCCGGATCCGGCAAAAAATACTGCCATAGTTTGCGCCAGGTCAGGATTGTTTTTGAAATTGATATTCGCTGAACAAGGCTTTTTGCTTGATTTCTTTATGATAGTTAAGCCTTTAGTATCAAAAACTGAAGTAACGCCAAAGTCTTTAAACCACTGATATAATATTGAATCGCCCTGTATGCTGTCTTTTGTCAGGCCGGGAAAGAATATTTCGCCATTTTTTGATAAGGCCACCAAAGCAAAAAAATATGAGGCTGACGTCCAATCAGGTTCTACAGAGTAAAGGCCTGGATTATAGTTTACTTCTCGAATAATAATTTCATTATTTAGAATCCTTATGTCAATTCCAAACTTTTCCATTATTTCTTTTGTCATGACTATGTATGGAAGTGATGCTATTTCATTTTTAAGCCTGATTCTTAATCCATTTTTTAATGTTGGTGCAATCATCATCAGTGCAGAGATAAACTGGCTGCTGATTCCTGCATCAATTTCTATCATACCGCCATTGAGTTTTTTACCATTGATAAACAGCGGAGGGTAACCCAGCTTACCTTGATATTTTATATCTGCACCCAAAGTTGTTAATGAGTCAACAAGGCCTTTTATTGGTCTTTTTTTCATCCGCTCAGAGCCTGTAAGAAAATATTCACCAGGCTTGTTGGCAAGGTATGCTGTTAAGAACCGCATAGAAGTGCCGGCATCATGAACATTTATTTCTTTTTTGTTACTGCAAATGTTTAAGGCTTCCTTTAGTATTACTGTATCTGAAGAATCACTTAAATTTTCTATCTTTTGAGACGAGCCGCTTAATGCATTAATAATCAAAAGCCTGTTGCTTATACTCTTTGAATATGGGAGGCCAACTTCACCCTTGAGGCCATTCTGTGGGGCTGTTAAGTATAAAACAGACATATTGTTAGTGATTTATTTTACAGTAGTTTCTTTGTCAAACTTCATTCACAATTCAGCTATATGCTGTAAAGATTGCCTTATTAGCTTTAGTTCTACATTTTGATTTATCAATGCAGATCCGGGTTTTTCCAATAAAGTGAAATTTAATTGTTTTGTTGTATGTTTTTTATCATGTAAAAGGAAAGACATAATGTCTTCGATATCATCTTTTTGAATATTTATTTTTGGTTTTAAAGGAGTTAGAAAGTATGATATCTCGTTAAAGTCTTCAGGTGATAAAATACCCTTTTGTTTTGAGATATAACTCTCTGCTATCATTCCCAACAAGACAGCTTCACCATGTAACAATGTTTTTCCTGAATACTTTAAGAATGAGGATTCAATTGCGTGGCCTGTTGTATGTCCAAAGTTTAAAGTTTTCCTTTTTCCTTTTTCATAAGGATCTTCTGAAATAACCTTCATCTTTAATTTAACAGACTTTTCAATTGCAGCACTCATATTACTTTCATATTTGCCTCTGACAAGGTCATAAAAATAATAAGCATCACTTATTAAGCCATGTTTTAACATTTCAATAAAACCCGAATTATATTCTCTTCCGGGAAGGGTTTTTAAAAATTCGCTGTCAATAAAAACAGCTAAAGGGAAACTGAAATTTCCAATATTGTTTTTTAATAAGTTGCTGTCTATCCCGGTTTTACCGCCAATCGAAGCATCAACCATGCCCATAAGACTTGTTGGAATATTAATAAATGATACGCCTCTCATATACAATGAAGCACAAAAACCTCCAATATCCGAAACAACACCGCCGCCAAGGTTAATAATCAAAGTGTCTTTTTTAGCATTTTTTTTGGATAAATAATTCCATATATCACGGCATGTATCAAGGTTTTTGCTCTTTTCTCCTTCGGGAAATACTATTTTATTGAACAAAAAGAGGTTTTTTAGCATTTTATTAATAAGGGGAAAACATTTAATATCTGTGTTTGAGTCACAAATGATAAAAACATGGGAATCCGGATTAATATGTTTTATTATGAAATTTACAAGTTCATTTGTTTTTAGAAAATCATTAAATACTGGATGAGGATATTTTAACTGATTATCTTTTATTTCCATCGTTTTGATTATTTATAATAAAACAAATTTATCAAAAATCATTGATAATTAGGCTTGATAAAAAACTTAATTTATGAGTATGTTTGAAAATACAGAAATAGCATTCAGGACAAAAAGTAATTCTGAACTGAATAATGCAAAGAGAATATTTACGATGGTTGCTAATCCATGGCTGGTTAAAACCGGAAAAATACTGTTAATGATTGCTCTAAAGCTTCATATTCCTATTAAATGGGCAGTGAAACCTACTGTTTTTAAACAGTTTTGCGGTGGCGAGTCTATGGAAGAATGTGATAAGACAATAAATGAGCTTTCTTTGTGGGGAGTAAAATCTATTTTGGATTATAGTGCCGAGGGACTTGAAACAGAAGAAAGTTTTGAAGATACTTTCCGCAAAATTATTTCTATCATTGACAAGGCTAAAACCTCTTCAGCCATCCCTTATGCAGTATTTAAACCAACCGGCATAGCGCGTTTTGCTCTTTTGCAAAAGATTAATGAAGGTAAAACACTATCGGATCAAGAGAAAGAAGAATTTAAAAGAGTCCAGTATCGTTTTAGCAAATTATGTGAACACGCTGCTTCTAAGGATGTACCTCTCATGATTGATGCTGAAGAGAGCTGGATACAGGATGCCGTTGATGAGCTCGTTGAGAAAGAAATGGCCAAATACAATAAGAATAAGCCTTTGATATATAATACTGTGCAGTTATATCGCAAGGATCGTTTAAAATATTTAATGGATTATTCTGAAAAAGCATGGAAAAATAAGATTTATCCCGGCTTTAAGTTGGTCAGGGGTGCATATCTGGAGAAAGAAAGAGAGAGAGCTGCGAAGTTTGATTATCCTTCGCCAGTGCATGATACCAAAGATAATACTGATAATGATTTTAATATGGCTGTAAAATTTTGCCTTGATAATGCCAATAAAATGGCTTCATGTGTTGGTACTCATAATGAGGACAGTGTAAATTTTGCAGTCTTATATATGAAAGACGAAGGAATCCTGCCCGGCCATGAGAATATTTGGTTTTCACAATTGCTGGGAATGAGTGATAATATTAGCTTTAACCTTGCAGAGAGAGGGTTTAATGTATGCAAATATGTCCCTTATGGGCCGGTACGTTTAGTTATGCCTTATTTGGTAAGACGTGCAGAAGAGAATACTTCTGTGGCCGGACAAACAAGTAAAGAACTGCAAATGATTAAAACAGAATTAAGAAGAAGAAAACAATTAAAATAAATAAACTTGCTGATTAGTTTTTTTGTCTTATAGCTTCATAAGTTATTATTGCGGCTGATACTGAGATATTTAATGAGTCTATTTGCCCATGCATAGGTATTTTAATCAGTAGATTTGCATTTTCTATCCAGAAATCGCTTAATCCCTCGCTTTCTGTACCAAGTATGACTGCACTGTTTTTATTATAATTAATATTTGTATAAAACTCAGTACCTTCGGGATGTGCTGCAAGAACCTGGTAATTATTTGTTTTAAAATAATGTAGTGCTTCTTCATTAGCTGCAACAATAATGGGTAAAGTAAAAATACAGCCCAAGCTTGACCTTATAACATTAGGATTATATATGTCGAAATTATGGCCACAGATAATGATTCCACTAATACCGCTTGCATCAGCAGTGCGCATCACAGCACCAAGATTTCCCGGCTTTTCTATGCTTTCCAAAACTAAATAAAAATCATTATTGGATTTTTTTATATCCTTTAATTCTTTTAAAATATTGTGGGCTACCATTATAATTCCCTGCGTATCACCTCGGTATGCAATTTTTTCATAAACTTCACTGCTGACTTCAAATACCGGTGTGTCCGCGAAACTATTGAGATCAATTGGATATGCCGAATCAGGATTGTATATCTCTTTACAGATAAAAATGCTCCGGGGCTTTACATCATTATCCAGGGCTAAGGAAACTTCCCTGCGGCCTTCAATAACAAACAACCCCTGACTTTTACGCTCCGCTGCCTTTTTTTGCAATTTTACGAGATTTTTGATTTTCTCGTTTTGTAAACTGGTTATTGTTTCGAGCATTGTATATATTTTAAAAAAACTAAAATTAAATAAATATTATTTATCAGTCCTCTTTATAATGTTTCCCGACAAAGATAAAAATGCAATAATGTAACATACAACAGTACCTGCCATAACTGCACGAAATCCTATTTCCAGTGCAAGAAACATAGCCAATGCAGAACTTATCACTGAAAAACATCCGTTTATTCCCCACGACCACGGAATTAATGCAGGATTTTTATCCGATAAATATCTTATTGTTACCGGAAAAGGCATTCCCATGAAAAAAGCAGGGACAGATATTAAGACCAAAGCTAAGAATATTTTGAGCGTTTCTGAGTAATTTAAAGTAGTATCTAAAACCAAAGGTAAAATGAAAGCATAGATAATTAATATTAATGCAATTATTAGCGCTGCGAAAGGTGAGGCTTTGCCGGGGTTTTTTAGCCTTGAAGAATATAAACTGCCGACTCCGCTACCTATAAGCATGGTGGCGATTACCGCAGTAATTGCATATATTGGATATCCAAAATATAAAACAAATTTTTGTATTAAGATAATCTCTAAAAACATATATCCAATACCTATTGATGCAAAAAACAAAAATATTGAGCTCTTTCCACTGCCGGCCTTAAGCCTGAACAAAGGAAGAATGATTAATATAATTGCTAATATGATGCTCTGGATAAGAGTGACTATCACGGTTAAGTACCCCAGTTCCAGAAAAGGTAATTGACTAAAACCATATACTGATGCAATATGTTGAATGTTTTTTAATCTAATAAATTGAGAAAAGTGTGGCTTGTCATCAGTTGAAGGTTTTATATCAAATCCATAGTTTTTGTAAATAGAGGAGGATTCATTATTGATAATATCATCTATGTAGGTTAGAAAGGATGCATCTTCGAGTTTGTTATAGTAATTTCTGTTCTGAATATCCGTATTTTTTAAATATAAAATATCTAAATATTTTTCCTTACTAAATTCTTGTATTCGATTTATTTCTGCATTAGTTATTTGTGTCTTTTTTAGTATATAAGTTACAGTTCCCCAGCTTCTTATTGCTGCTATATGATTGCCGGGAGATTCTATCCCCTTATTTCTGGCAGTTTCTGAAATAGTTGCAGCTATTTTAAGGCTGGTTCTCGGCGGATAGTCCATCCACGATGTTATAGCAATAACTCCTTCGGGTTTAAGAGCTTCCCACATTAAATCAAAGGCTTCAAGAGTAAGCTCATAGTTCTCCTCAAGGGCGTTTAAACCGGACGTTCCACCAAAAGCATCCATAACAGGCATTTTGATTAAATCATAACGGCTTTCCATTACTTTTGAGAGGAAAATCCGGGCATCAGAATGGTAAATGTTTACTTTCTCTAAATTGAATAGATTGCCTGACTCCTCAGCATACTCATTTTGCATAATTTCAATAATGCCAAGGTTGTTAATTGTAGCATCCACTCTTTTTGCTGATTCTGATAGAGCATGGCTTATGTCAACTCCTGTACCTGCATTAAGAACAAGTACATCTTCTCGTTTTTTAACAATATATGGCAGTGCCATAGTGGTGAAACTGTGAATGTGCTTTTTCTCATCGCTAAACTCAGGTATTATTCCATAGAAATTTCCATTTACAAAAACACTTTTTCTTACCGGGACATTTCCTGTATAACTCATACTTAATGCAGGTGCATACCTAAGTGCCGGAGATGTTACTATCTCTATTACTCCGTGAGTGTCGGGCTCTTTAAACTCAACTTCTGCTTTTGGAAGGTTTAATGATTTTGAAATACTCTTATATTCTGATGGATTTAATGGAAAACCAAATATCAGTAATAGAATTGCCAGGACAAAAGAAATGCTTGATAGTGTGATTAGAAATGCTTTCTTTGAAGGGTGATAGCTTATAATCCCGGCTATAATTGATAGCATTGCAGTAAAAACAAAAACCTGTTCAGGCAAAAACCAGCCTGTTAAAAACAGTATGAAAATTCCGCCAAGGCCTGATCCTGCCAGGTTGAAAAAGTAACATTTGCCAATATTTTGTGATGCTTTGATAAACAGCATTCCTATTGAAGTTGCACCAAGAAAAAATGGAATAAAAAACAAGAGGTAATTAAAAAGCAGCACCCACAGTTGACTGCCTTCGGAGAATAATTTAAAAACATCAAGTTCAAAACCTTCTAACCTGGAGAGAGGAAGAACTATAAGCATAGAAAGGCCTGATGCAACAATAAGTACGGGATAAATTGAGTAAAAGTTCCTTATGAGCTTTTTTCTGAATAAGGCTATAAAAGTGCCGCTGGCACCAAACCCCAACATTGCAATTGATATTATCATGAAAGCAAAGTGATGCCATTGAACAATTGAAAGCAACTGCATTAGTATTAGCTGGTAAGCTATAATTGCAGCTGAGTGAATACCAAGTGAAATAAATATTCTGGGGCTTATAGTTTTTTCAGTCATAAATCATCAAAGACTTATTATTTGTCTGACCTTGTAAAAGGAACAAACTTAACCGGCATCAAGTTTTGCGTTAATATTTCTCCTTCCGATTTTTCTACAAGAATTAATTGCTGTACCATATACATAGAACCAACCGGTATAATCATTTTTCCGTCTTCTTTCAGTTGTTTAATCAAAGGAGGAGGGATATATTCTGCCGCTGCTGTAACAATTATTGCATCAAATGGGCCTTTTTCTTCCCATCCGTAAAAGCCATCAGCAATTTTAACGCTCACATTGTCATAATTTTCTTCCAGAATCTTTTTTGATAACTCCCCAAGTTCAGGAATAATCTCAATAGTATATACCTGGTCAACAATTTCTGCTAATATTGCTGCCTGATAACCTGAACCAGTACCTATTTCCAAAACTTTATGGTTTTTTTCAGGCTCAATAATCTCTGTCATATATGCTACAATATAAGGCTGAGATATTGTTTGCCCATAGCCAATTGGCAAAGGCCTGTCTGAATATGCCCAGCTTTTGTATTCATTAGGGACAAATATATGACGGGGGACTTTTAAGAAGGCTTCCAATGTACTCTCATCTTCTATCCCACGAGCTCTGATCTGCTCTCTTACCATCTTTTTACGTTGCCGGGTTTGTTCGCTTTGTGCAGATGTATTTAAGCTTATACAGAATAGAATGATGAACGAAATAAGAATTCTATGTGTTCTCATATGCTTGATTTTTGCTAATCAAATTTACCAATTTATGGGTTATAAACGAAATGTTTCAGTGATCAAAGTGTTAAAATGTGATATTAATAGTGAGGTTTTTTTAAAGGCTGGTTAAGCAATGGAGATTAGAGATAATTTGTGCAATCATACAAGATAGAAATATGAATGTAACAGTTTATCCAATTGATTATAATTGTGCTGATGATAATGGAAATCCTATCATAGTATAGCATTATTTTGAATTAAAATAACTGCTTTATTAAAAAGACAAACAAAACTTAATAGTGTCAACAGAGTCTGCATAATCCCAGATTTTGGGGTTTTGTGTATTTCCTAAAGGAACAATTTGTGCCTCTTTTACCTTAAGTTGCATATTACTACTAATGCATTGAATGTTTTCCTTGTTAGTTTTAATATAGTCTTGTATAAGGCCTTCATTATCATATTCATAATAGTTTAATACACTAATTGGAGAAAATATTCTTTCGTCTTTTTTAACCAGCAAAAAGCCTGTATCCAGATGTTCAATCTGATTTATTAAAAAAATTGATTTATTATAATCATAGTTGTTTGAATACTTATAATGATCAGCGATTATTGACCATCTTTCCCAGTGAGGAAATATCGTTGTAATGTTAAAACCTTTTGGTATCAATAATTGGCTAACATTTCTACATCCCAAGCCAAAATACCTAAAAATATCTTCAGCCAGTTTTTGGAACTCTTCTCCTGATTCTTTACCTGATAAACATGCTAAGCTATTTCTGTTTTTTCTGATTATGTGAGGATATTTACCAAAATAGTATTCAAAATACCTGGCTGAATTATTACTTCCGGTGGCAATAACAGCATCAAAAGCTTTGATTATGTTTTCTTCTATTGTAATTAACAACTCCCATCCGGGATTTATTTCTATTAAACAACTTACAATGGCTTTCGGAATTAGCTTGTCATTTGATGAGAGTTTTGCAATTAATTTTTTCCCGGAGATTAGCACGCACAGCATATCATGAAAACCAACAGCAGGAACATTGCCTGCCATTATTACAGCAACAGTTTTTTTAAAATCATCATTAATAAATTTGTATGATGATACCCATTTTTCAATATATTTCTTGTCAAGCATTTCGGCCAGTCCTGCAATGGCATGCCTGCAGTTTTCCTCAGTAAACCATGGGTTATAATGACTTGCATTCTTAATGGAATTATATAGTTCGGTTTCAGCATTACTTAATCCAGATAAACTATTGGCGTTTGATACTTTTTTAAATTTTTTGCCTAATTCAATAAATGAAAAGACCCTGTCCTGTAATGAGATATTCATGGCTGTATTGCAGAATTTTAATAAAAATCACCTAACTTTGAATAATAATAAAAAATATAATTTTGAGTTTTCAAATATAGTAATACTTAATCATGCAGTAGTTTTTGTGAGTTAAAATTTTCTTTAATTGATTTAATAAATTTTTCTATGAGAATTAAATTAAGCTTGTTTTTATTGCTGAACATATATATGAGCAGTTTGCTGTTTTCGGCAGAACCTCCAAGTGTTTTTGTTGCTCTTGAAGATTCCCTTAGAACAATAAAGAGTGAAATTCCACAAGCTCAGTATGATTTTGAAAAGCTTTCCTTAAATGAAAAATTCAAAAATTTATTCTGCGAAACACTACAAAAAGAAGGAGCGCTTGATTATCCTTTTGATTCTTTAGAAACCGTTTCTATTCTTGCAGCTCCCGATAATTCATTTAGGATTATTACCTGGTATATCACTTTACTTGAAGGTGAATTCGAATACTATGGCATCTTTCAGGTTAGAGATGACAGGAAAGATGACATCCTTATTTATCATTTAAAAGATACCGAGCACAGCCCGGACGAGTTGAAATATTTACAATTATCCCATGAAGACTGGTATGGAATGTATTATTATGAAATAATTCATAACCGCTACAAACGTGAAGATTATTACACTTTGCTGGGCTGGCGGGCTGATAATCCCTTGACAAGGAAAAGGATAATTGAGCCATTCAGGCTTGGTGGTAACTTTAGGCCGGTTTTTGGAATACCACAGTTTACCTATGATGATAACAAGTACAAAAGAGTTGTTTTTGAATATTCAGCAAAGGTTTCAATGTCTTTAAAATATGATAAGCAATATATCCAAGGAAGCAGAAGGCCTAAGGAAATGATTGTATTTGACAGGCTCGCCCCATCTCATCAAAGGCTAAAAGGACATTATCAATTTTATTTCCCTGAAACTAACGTTTTTGATGCTTTTATTTTTGAAGATGGAAGATGGGTGTTTATTGAAGAAATTGATGCAAGAAATCCAGATTAATCCCATAAGGTTTAATCATTTGTAAGCTTTTTTAAAGTTTGTATTTTTATTTTTTTCTCACTTTGTTATTTCAATAATACCGGCTTAGTGAAATTTCTTTATTATTATGTTTTTTTTGCACTCTTTTTAATTTTGTTTATCACTCTTTTTTATTATGTTTGTGAAATTTCAAAAAATTAAACACTATTTTAAACAAAAATATAAACATTAAAATATCATCGACATGAAAAAACATAATTTTAGTGCAGGCCCTTCAATTTTAAATAAAGAAGTAATCGAAAACACTGCAAAAGCTGTATCAGATCTTAACGGAATAGGTTTGTCTGTAATGGAGATATCCCACCGTGGTAAGGATTTTCAAGCTATTATTGACGAAACTGTAGCGCTGTTTAAAGAACTACTTAATATTCCTGAGGGATATCATGTTTTATTCCTTGGTGGTGGTGCAAGTATGCAGTTTTGCATGGTTCCTTTTAACTTAATGAACAAAAAAGCTGCTTACCTTGAAACCGGAGTCTGGGCAAAAAAAGCTATCAAAGAAGCAAAGTTGTTTGGTGAAGTTGATGTTGTTGCCTCTTCAGCAGATAAAAATTTCAACTTTATACCCAAAGATTACAAAATACCCGAAGATGCAGATTATTTCCATATTACAACAAACAATACAATTTATGGTACAGAAATACACGAAGATATTGATTCTCCTGTGCCTTTAATTGCTGATATGTCATCAGATATTTTTGCCAGGCCGATAGATGTTAGCAAGTATGCTATTATTTATGGCGGAGCACA
>JAWOBS010000106.1:0-32854 GCA_046484145.1 Bacteroidales bacterium | reverse complement strand
GAAAAACAGGATTTTATGGATGCAATTGATAGAATTATTGGCGGGCTAGAAAAAAGAAACAAAATAATTTCTCCACAGGAGAAGAAAGTTGTTGCTTATCATGAATCAGGCCATGCTGCTGTTAGCTGGCTTCTTGAACATGCTAATCCATTGGTGAAGGTAACTATTGTCCCCAGGGGAAAAGCTCTCGGTGCAGCCTGGTATTTACCTGAAGAAAGGCAAATTACTACCTTTGACCAGATTTTTGATGACCTGACTGCAACCCTCGGTGGGAGAGCAGCGGAAGAAATAGTTTTTGGTAAGATTTCTACCGGAGCACTTAATGACCTGGAAAAAATTACCAAACAAGCTTTTGCCGTTGTTACATATTTCGGATTAAATAAAAAAATCGGAAATATTAGTTATTATGATTCTACCGGCCAATCTGAGTATTCATTTACGAAACCTTATTCAGAACTAACTGCACAAAAGATAGATGAAGAGGTTAGTGGTATTGTTGAAGCTGCTTACACAAGGGCATTGAAAATCTTGAAGGATAATAAACCAAAGCTTATTAAATTGGCAGAAATGCTGCTCGAAAAAGAAGTTATCTTTAGAGAGGACCTTGAAAGTGTTTTTGGAAAAAGGCCTTTTGATAATGAATCGGATAATATTATCCCGGGTAAGCCCGATGTTAAAAAGAAAAAATCATCTTCAACAAAGCAATCAAAATCAAAAGAGGATAATAAATCAAAATCGGATAAAACGAAGCCTAAAGATAATAAGTCTTCCGGAGTGAAGGAAACAAGTGCTTCTAAACCTAAAAAGAAAACGACTACTAAAACTGATCCTAAAAAAGAATAAAGATGCAAGGCAGCACAGCAAAAGAGAAAGTGCTTAAAAATATCAGGTCTGCGTTGGTTAATCGCATGGAACCACCATTCTCTAATGTAGAAATGGATGCTGGTGTTTATAATGAAATGCAGGATGAAGACAGCCTTGAAATAGAATTTGCTGTGGCCTTTAAAGCTGTTCAAGGCCAGTTTATTTATTGCGAGAATAATGATGAGCTTAAAGCCAATATTTTATCCCTTATAGATCAAAAAGGTTTTAGAAATATTTATTCATCACTGAGCAATGTTAGAAGCTTTATTAGTCATAATAAAAATTATAACCTGGTTGATGATGTCTCGCAGATGCCATACTGTGATGCCGTTATAACAGATTGTGAATGCCTTATTGCCAGGTTTGGATCTGTTATGCTTAGCAGCAGGCAATCTTTATCAAGAAAAGGAATTGCCGGCGCGGAAGTACATATCATTATTGCAAAACCCGAACAGATAGTTAAAGATATCAAAGATGCTTTTAATTATCTTGAGAATAAATACGATGGAAGCCTGCCATCCATGTTTTCATTAGTTACAGGCCCCAGCAGGACTGCAGATATTGAGAAAACTCTTATTATGGGAGCACATGGGCCTAAAGAATTATATTTATTTTTGGTAAGCTAATCCATTGTTATGAAAGATAATTGGGAAAAAATATACGCATCCACAGTTGAACACAGAGTTGAAATAGTTAAAGCAGTTCTGAAAGATCATGATATAAATGCAGTTTCAGTTAATAAAAAAGACTGGAGTTATTTATTTGGAGAAATAGAATTGTACGTTCAAACGGATGATGTGATTAAAGCAATGTCAATAATTAATAAGGAAAATCTGTGAGCAATATTGTAAAAAGAACCATTACAGGTGTAGTTTTTGTTTTGTTAATAATTTTATCAATTCTTGCCGGACAGGTGTACTTTGCAGGCTTGTTTCTAATTGTAACTACAATAGCACTTTGGGAATTTTATTCATTAATAAAACTGAAAGAAGTCTCAGCTAATAAGTTTGCTGGTGTTGTAGCCGGAGTGTTTCTTTTTGCATCAAATGCTGCAATTGCTCTTGAATGGGCACCTCGGGAGATTATTCATATTAATTTCCTTTCGATTTTTCTGATATTTCTCATGGAACTATACAGAAAAAATCCTCATCCATTCACGAATATTGCTTTTACTTTTTTTGGAGTCTTATATGTTGCAGTACCATTAACCCTTTTGAATTATATACCTAACCCGGCTTTTGAAAACAATACATATTTGCATGCTATACTGATGGGTTTCTTTATATTGGTTTGGGTTAATGAAACAGGTGCATATGTTGTAGGCATGTCTTTTGGCAAGCATAAGCTTTTTGAGAGAGTGTCTCCTAAAAAAACCTGGGAAGGAGTCATAGGAGGTGGGTTGTTATGCTTTGCCGCTGCCTTTGTCCTTTCTCTGTATTTTGTTGATATAACTTTGCTGGATTGGATTGCTATAAGTAGTATTATTGTTGTCTTTGGTACTTACGGTGATTTATTTGAGTCTATGTTCAAAAGAAGCATAAAAACTAAAGACAGCGGTGTTTTGCTGCCCGGACATGGTGGTGTGCTTGACAGGTTTGATGGTGTGTTTATGGCAGCACCATTTGTTTATGTTTATTTGTTGTTAATTTTTTAATATATTTTCTCCTTATCAAATAATACATAAGCCAATTGATTTTTTATTATAAAACAAATTACAATTTATGTTGTTTGTTTTTTAAGTGATATTTTTAAAGTTTTAAATATATAATGAAGTTACACAAAGAAGGATATACAAGCGTAATAATTTCAACAATATTAATTCTGGCTGCAATTACTGTTATTCAAATTGTAAGTCCGGTATTTCATTGGTTGCATATTGTATTATATGTGGCGATGTTTACTTTATGGTTTATTGTTTTGTTTTTTTTCCGCGAGCCGCAAAGAGATATAAAGAAAGATGATAAACTGATTTTGAGCCCTGCCGATGGGAAAATAGTTGTTATAAATGAAGTAAACATGAAGGAGTATTATAATGATAAAAGAATACAGGTTTCTGTGTTTATGTCGCCACTCGATGTTCATATGAATTTAATTCCATTTAGCGGACTTGTAAAGTATTTCAAATATTATCCCGGGAAATATTTATTTGCCTGGGCACCAAAATCATCCGAGATCAATGAAAGGACAAGTATTGTTATTGAAAAAGATGAAAAACGCAATGCCCTAGTAAGGCAAATAGCAGGTGCAGTTGCCAGGAGAGTTGTATGTTATTCTACTGCAGGAAAAGAGGTTGAACAAGGTGAACAATTAGGATTTATTAAGTTTGGCTCAAGAGTTGACATGTTTTTGCCGGTTGACACAATAATTAACGTTAAACTTGGACAGAAAGTAACAGGTGGCAAAACAATAATAGGGGAGTGGAGTTAAAGAATATCTCTGATCTCTTTTAATGATTTAATGGTATAAGTTGCTTTTACTTTCATTGGAATTTTATTAGTATTTTGATTTAACCATATCTGTTTAATGCCGGCATTTGCAGCGCCTAAAATATCTGATTCAGGATCATCTCCTATTACAATACAATCTTCTTTTTTTGCTCCAACTTTATTTATAAAGTATTCAAAAAATCTTTTGTCAGGTTTTAAACAGCCTGCATCTTCACTGAATACAAATTCTTTAAAATATTTTTCCAAACCGCTGCTTTTTAATTTTGGAATCTGTATTTCACGAAATCCATTCGTAATTATATGTAGTTCATATTTTGCAGAAAGGTATTCCAATATTATTTCAGCATCAGGAAATAAGGTGACATTTTCAGGGCTGTACTTAATGTAAAGGTCTGCCATTCTAGTTCCTAATGATTCTGAAACATCACAAAACTCTTTTAATGTGTTTATAAATCTATTTCGGTTTAATTCTAATTTGTCTATTTTTCCTGCCCTGTAATTGGCCCATAATCCATCATTCACAGGTTTATATATTTCAATAAAACTATCAATGTTTTTTATTCCATGCTTTTCTAACTCAAGTTCAAGAAATAGTTTGTTGATTACATCCAAAGAATTTTTTTTAAAATCCCATAAGGTTTGATCGAGGTCAAATAAAATGTGCAGATAGTTGTTTTTCAAAACTTTTATTTTTTTGTGCAAAGATAATCATCTTGGTGGCTTAGTTTATTCATTCCATTTTAAAATTCTGGTGTCGGGATCGGTTATGATTTTTTTATTATCCAATAGCCATTTAATTACTCTCATTACTTTTTTCTCTTCATTGCTGTTAGCAACTTTAGCCATTACATCCTCAACTTTCACCGGTTGTTCTCTTAAAATGGGCTTCAGCCAGTTTAAAATTTGATCAAATTCAAGTTTGCTTAAATCCACTTTATTTCTTTGCCTGCATACATCGCATGTTCCGCATCTCGGAGGCTCTTCTTCACCAAAATACTCTATCAGGTACTGGCTTCTGCATTTTGTTGTTGATGTAACGTATTCTTCCATTGCTTTTATTCTAAACCGGGCATATTTCATCCTGTCATTATAAGTTTCAGGAGATAATGAAAAATCTTTTTGATCGACTCTCCCAATACAGAAAGTTAATCTTGGTTTTACATTTTGTTGTTCATATTTTATTACAGACATTTCATTCAACTGGTGTAGGGCTTTAGTCACTTCTGCTTTGGAAAGATTTAACCTTTTTGCAATGACATTTTCGTCAATTTTTACCATTTCAGAAAACAAGCCTGTATATGATCTTAAAATAGTTTTTAATATTTTTTCATAAACAGGATTTAGTATCTGGAATCGATATATCTGCTCTTTGTTAAGCAAAATAATCATTTTGGAAGGATTGCTTAAAGCACCTGATAATAAAATATAACCTTCATTTTCAAGAATTTTCAGGGCATTATATGTAAGCAGATTATTTAACTTGTATGTATTGCAAAAATTAGATAATTCGAAATCAAAAGATATATTCTCTCCGCTGCCAATGGCAAGTTGAAAATAATTTCCCAGTGAATTATAAACTTGCTTTATAAATTTGATTTCAGGATATGATGACTTCCAAAAAAGCTTCGCATCAACAATGTCTGCGTCATTATAAAGCAATACGGCGTAGGCTTGCTTTCCGTCACGTCCTGCTCTGCCGGCTTCCTGGAAATATGCTTCCGGGCTGTCCGGCATATCAATATGCACAACAAAACGAACATTGGGTTTGTCAATTCCCATACCAAATGCATTAGTTGACACTATCAGCGGAGGATCTTCTTTCATCCAGTTTTCCTGCTTTTTATGCCTGGTAATTGAATCCAGACCTGCATGGTAATAATCAGCAGCTATTCTGTTTTTCTTTAAATACAGGGCTATTTCTTTGGTTTTTTTTCTGCTTCTGACATAAATAATTCCGGTACCTTTTATCTTTTTGCAAATCTTTAACAGGCGTTTTAGTTTATCCTCTTCTTTTAGAACTGCATAAGTAAGATTCTTTCTTTCAAAGCTGCTTTTGAAGGTGCTATAGTCCTTAAATTCAAGCTTTTGAATGATATCTTCTGCTACTTGTTTTGTTGCTGTTGCAGTTAATGCTAATATCGGTGTGTTTGGGATAAATTCCCGAATTTCTGCAATACGCAAATATGGAGGCCTGAAGTCATAACCCCATTGGGAAATACAATGTGCCTCATCAACAGCGAGCAAGTTTACATTCATTTTTTGCAGCCGTGCACGCATTAATTTGGTTGTAAGCCGCTCCGGACTGATGTACAGAAATTTGATGTTGCCGTATATGCAATTATCTAAAGCAATATCTATCTCTTTTGAATTTAATCCTGAATATACTGCAACAGCCGGAATATTCTTTGCTTTGAGGTTTTCAACCTGGTCTTTCATTAAAGCAATCAATGGAGAAATAACAATACATACTCCTTCCTTTGCTAATCCGGGAACCTGGTAGCATATGGATTTTCCTCCTCCGGTTGGCAGTAATGCAAGAGTATCTTTTCCGGATAATACAGAATTTATTATGTCTTCCTGCATTGGCCTGAAAGAAGGATAACCCCAGTTTTTTAGAAGTATTTGCCTTATATTCAAAACCTAAACCTTATTTAATCATCAAGATAATATAAAAAACTTTAATTTTGAAAATTAAAACTTAAAACAAAACTGTATTTTTTATAATTATACTTTCTAATATGTCAAAAGTAATATTTTTTTTATCTTTTTTTATACTGTGTTTCAATTGTATAGAAACGGTTTCGGCAGATGATTATGATGAGATTCTTGAGGATAAATTCCTTATGGAAATTTATAATGGCAATATTGATAGTGTTGCTTTATTTTTGGAATTGGGAGTTTCTCCAAATAGTACCGACCTTCTTGATAATTCTGCCCTAATATATGCTGTTCAAGGTGGCTATGAAGAAATTGCCGCACTTTTAATTGATGCCGGAGCCGACATAAATCATGCAGGTTATTTGGGTAGAACCCCATTAATTGAAGCAGCCCGCTTTAATTATTTTGAACTTGGGGAGTTGTTGTGTTTATACAATGCAAAAATCAATATTGCTGATAGTTATGGAAATACGGCTATGCATTATGCCGTTGCAAACGGAGATTTCTTTTTTGTTGATATGCTTTTTTATTTTGGAGCTGAAGCTAATTGGCAAAATAATTACGATGCAACACCACTTCATATTGCAGCATGGTATGGCCATGAGGAAATAGCCGGCCTTCTTATTCATGAAGGTGCAGTGGTTGATATAAGGGACAGTCGTGGAAATACACCCCTGATTGTGGCTGCATTAAACTATGACGTTGAAATGCTTTGGTATTTGACAGAGAGTGGTGCTGATATACTTGCCCAAAATGATGCAGCTTATGATGCCCTCAGCATAGCAGCACTGAAACGTGATTATTATATGATGGATTTTATTCTTGGTTATGAAGTTACAAGAGAAGAGTATCCCGATAAGTATAAAAGTCCCGCAGGTATCGCTATTTATTACCAGGACAATGAAATGAAAAAAATCATAAGAGAACACGAAGAGTTAAAACCAAGTGGTTTGTTCTTTACTCATTTTTTGTTTGAGCCACTTTTCAATTTTAACAATAAAGATTTTATGTTTGGTGCTCAGGCCGGAATTATTGAATCCCGATATAATTTTGCGCTCTTTGCCGGTTTTGAATCCAGGCTTTCACCCAGAAGAGTGATTGTAGAAGATGATGAAAACCTGTTTTTACAGTATTGGGAGAATAGAAGGGCCTGGTTTATTTCTTTAAAAAAACATCACAATTTGTTTAGTGCTGAAAACTTGAGCTTTGGGGTAAGCTATGGCATTAAAGGTGCATATACATATGGTTCTTACGAGGGCTCAGATAAAAGTCCTGAAAGCAAATTTTTAGCTGTTCCTTTTGGTGGTATTTATGTGGGGAATGACTGGTTTAGAATTTACAGTGATTACGAATACATGAATACCGGGCTAAACCCAATTCCTAATAACAGGTATAAAATAAGTATTCAGTTTAGAATTCCACTTTATAATCTTAAGTATAATGATGCACACTATATTGTTCTCTAGTACTTACAATAGCATTAAGTTAGTATTTGAATTATTGACGTATGGTGATTTATGCATATTTTCTGATAATATGTAATGAAAAAAATAAAAATATTATGAAAATAAAGCTTTTGTTTCTTACTGTTTTAGCCTCTTTTTTTCTGTATTCCTGCGAGAAAAAAGCCGATAAATATTCTGATTGCACAGATTATGATTATGAAGAATGTGATACTGTTGAACCTCATTTCGGAGATGTCAATTTGAATATTACAGTTAATGATGAGAATTCAAATGTCAGGGTTTTAGTAATTGAAGGAAATTATGAGTCCGGAGATATTATTTATGATGATAGTATGAGTACACTTAATAAAACTTATTACTTGCCCGTAAATAAACATTATTCTGCAGCTGCTTATTATGTGAGAAATAATGATACTATAATTGCAGTTGACGGCGGCTTCCTTGAGGCATATTCCTATAAAAGATGTGATTACACTTGTTATGATGTTTTAAGCCTTAATCTTGATCTCAGATTGAGTGAATAATCTGTCTTTTTGTTTTCAGACTTTTATATTAGGAAACTCTTTAATAACAGAACAGCTTTTGCAGTCTGATGCACAACTATCACACACAGATTGATTTTTACTCAGCATTACGAAATATTTTACTATCCTGTAAGCTGCAAATATAGTGGCTAATGTTACTATTGTTAATGTAATTATAAGTTGTATCATATTTGTAAAATTTAAAATCCCAGGGCACTACCGGCCTGATAAACAATCAAAGAAACTATATACGCCACAAGTGTAGTGTATATTATTGCAAAAGCTCCCCATTTCCAGTGGCCTGCTTCACGGCTTATAGCCGCAATGCTTCCAATGCAAGGGAAGTATAATAAAACAAAAAGCATAAAAGACAGAGCAACTAAAGGAGTAAATATCTTTTCTCCTTTTCGGTCTCCTTGAGTGTATTCTTGTTGTTGTATGTTTTGAACAAGAGTTGGACTTGATGTTTGCTGATTTTCATCTACATGGTATAATACAGCTAAAGTACTAACAACAATTTCTTTGGCTGCAACACCGGATAAAATGCTTATTGTCATTTTCCAGTCAAAACCCAGTGGTTCCATCACAGGGCTTATGGTTTTACCAATTTTTCCAATATAACTGTTCTCTTGTCGTTCAATGAAAATTTGTTTCTCAAGATTATTAATTGCTTTTTCCTTTTCTATGAGAATACTATCATTTTCCATAGCATTATTAACATCAATATCAGAAACAATAAGCTCTTTTTGTTCCTTAAACTGTTTTTCAAGTTCAATTCCTTTTGGAAAGTAGCCTAAAGCCCAAATTATTATTGACGCAATTAGAATAATACCACTTATTTTTTTCAAATATTGTGCGGCTTTTGACCACATGTGAGTAATAGTTGACTTTGCCGTAGGTATTCTATATGGTGGCAATTCCATTACAAATGGAACTTCCTTAGCCCTGAAAATTGTTTTCTTTAGCAAAATGGCAGTAATAACAGCAATAAATACACCTGTTGCGTATATTAGAAATAGTATTGTACCCTGGTTATTAGGAAAAAATGCAGATATAAACAGTATGTATATTGGCAACCTGGCACTACACGACATAAAAGGATTTATCAAAATGGTTATTAATCTGTCATTTCGATTGTTTAGTGTCCGTGTTGCCATTATTGCCGGCACATTGCAACCAAATCCCATTAACAAAGGAATGAATGACCGCCCATGCAAGCCTATCTTGTGCATTAGCTTATCCATTATGAAAACAGTTCGCGACATATAGCCTGTGTCTTCCAATAAGCTAATAAAGAAAAACAATAACATAATATTTGGCAGAAATACCAGGACACTACCAACACCTTGTATTATTCCATTAATCAAAAGATCCTTGAAAGGCCCATGGCTTAGCAGCCCGTCCATAAATACAGATAACTTTTCAACTCCAAGCTCTATTGCATCCATGGGATAACTACCTAAAGTAAATGTCGCTGAAAATATTAGCCACATTATAAGAAGAAAAATAGGGAAGCCCCAAAATCTATGAGTAATTATTTTATCTGCTTTGTCACTCTTCCTAAGCCTCGTTTCAACAGCAGGCTCTAAAGTTTCTTTTAATGCGCCTGCAATAAAACCATATTTTAAATCTGTGAATAGAGTTTCTGTAGTGTCGTTGTATTTTTTTTCTAAGTGCTCAATCTCTTCTTTAGTAGCTTGGATTATTTCTGTGTGATTAACACATGACTTACTAATATTGTCTCTAACAGGAGTGTCTTTCTCTAATAATTTAATTGCTAAAAACCTTGAAGAAACCAGGTCTGTCAGATTTTGGTTCTCTTCTATCTTTATTTTGTTTTGAATTTTGTTAATAGATTTTTCAGCTTGTTCACCGTAATTAATATGTATATGCCGGTAAGTTTCATCCTTATCTTCAAATACTTCAATTACTTTACTGAAAGTTTCTTTAATTCCTTTCCCCCTGGAGCTGATTGCCGGTATTATAGGTATTCCTATCATTTTACCCAACATCTCATGGTCAAACTTATCACCCTTCTTTTGCAACTCATCATACATGTTTAAGACAATTACAACTTTAATGTCCATATCAATAAGTTGAGTTGTCAGGTATAAATTGCGTTCAAGGTTTGATGCATCTACTACGTTAATAACAACATCAGGTAACCTTTTTGTTATGAAATCACGAACGTAAATTTCTTCAGGAGAATATGGTGAAATTGAATATGTTCCGGGAAGATCTGTGATGTTGAAAGTATATGAGTTATGGCGAAATTTTGCCTGCTTGGCATCAACTGTTACACCACTATAATTTCCAACCCTTTCACGTGAGCCGGAAGCAAAATTAAAAAATGTGGTCTTACCACTGTTTGGATTACCAACTACTGCTACATTAATAACTTTTTCCCGATTCTTTAATATTTTGCGGGATTCTGACTCTAATACACCGGAATATGTGTCGGATTTGAATTTTCCAAATTCACTTTCAGGCAAGACCTCAATTAATGACGCTTCCGAGCGCCTTAATGAAACATTATAACCCATTATGTTATACTCAATGGGGTCTTGTAAGGGTGCTTTTTTTATAACTTTAATGACCTTGCCAACAACAAAGCCCATTTCTATAATTCTACGACGAAATGCACCACGGCCCCTTACCTTTAAGATAATCCCACGTTCCCCATTTTTAAGATCCAGTAATGTCATTAGTATTTTTAGTACGTTCCGTTAATTTAGATTGAATTAAAATAATACAAAAGTATTTAATTTAAACAAAAAATAAAAATAAAAGTTTATTGAATTGAAGAGTTTTGCTTTATTGAAGTATTATTAAGATTTATTCATAACACATTATCATTGAAAAAGGATAAAAAAGCAAATATAAAGCCGTCAAGTATTAACGTCAGACTTTAAAACATTTTGTTTATTTAGAAAATAAGGGCTTTTTTATGTAATTTTGCATATAGAAATATTTAATAAATTTCTTTATTAATGACTAGCGCAGCCGGCAGCTTACTATCAAAGATTGATTTTCCTTCAGATATAAAAAAATTATCTGAGGAGCAGCTTATGGATTTATGCACTGAACTGCGCCATTTTATTATAGATTCTGTATGTGCCAACCCGGGTCATTTTGGTGCCAGTCTTGGCGTAATAGAACTCACCGTTGCACTCCACTATGTTTTTAATACACCTTATGATAAACTTATTTGGGATGTTGGGCATCAGGCATATGCTCATAAAATAATTACAGGAAGGAAAAAACTTTTTCATAAAAACCGTACTTACAAAGGCATAAGTGGCTTTCCAAAGATTAGTGAGAGCGAATATGATGCTTTTGGCACAGGCCATTCTTCAACAAGTATTTCTGCGGCTTTGGGTATGGCTATTGCTTCAAAATTAAAAGGAGAGGAAGATCGCCAGCATATTGCCGTGATAGGAGATGGAAGTTTAACCGCCGGAATGTCTTTTGAAGCACTAAACCATGCCGGTGTGGCCAATGCTAACTTGCTGGTAATAGTTAATGATAACGGGATAGCTATTGATAAAAATGTTGGAGCTCTGAAAGAATATCTTACAGATATTACAACATCCAAAACCTATAATAAGCTTAAGGACGAAGTTTGGAATATACTTGGCACAATTAGTAAATTTGGTCCTAACACAAGGCTTGTGGTGCAAAAGCTTGAACATGCGATAAAAACAACTTTGCTGAAACAAAGTAATCTTTTTGAATCTTTGAATTTCAGATATTTTGGCCCAATAGACGGACATGATATAAATTACCTGACAAAAGTTTTAAATGATTTAAAACATATAAAAGGGCCTAAATTATTGCATGTAATTACTGTTAAAGGTAAAGGATATCCTTATGCAGAAAAAGACCAGACCAGGTTTCATGCTCCCGGTTGTTTTGATAAAGAAACAGGGAAAGGCAGGGTGACTTCTGATGGGAAACCCAAACCTCCCAGGTACCAGGATGTGTTTGGGGAAACTGTTTTAGAACTTGCAAAAAGTAATCCCGATATTGTTGGAATCACACCGGCTATGCCTACAGGTTGCTCTTTGAATATTATGATGAATGCAATGCCGGAAAGATCTTTTGATGTCGGAATTGCTGAGCAACATGCCGTTACATTTTCAGCAGGCTTGGCAACACAGGGTTTTATACCGTTCTGTAATGTTTATTCATCTTTTTTCCAAAGGGCTTATGACCAGGCTATTCATGATGTTGCGCTTCAGAATCTACCTGTGGTTTTTTGCCTTGATAGGGCAGGAATAGTTGGAGAAGATGGTGCTACTCATCATGGTGCATTCGATTTGTCATTTATGAGATGTATCCCAAATCTGACAATTGCTGCACCTATGAATGAAGAACAGTTGCGCAACCTGATGTATACAGCTCAATTAAAAAAAACCGGCCCGTGGATAATCCGGTATCCCCGGGGTAACGGTGTTCTGATAGATTGGCGAACAAAATTCAAGGAATTAATACCGGGTAAAGGACGAAAACTCAGAAGCGGAGATGATATTGCTGTAGTGTCTATTGGACATATTGGAAATGCCGCACTCGAAGCTTGTAACAAACTTGAAGAAGAGAGAAACATTAAAGCAGATTTTTATGATTTGATGTTTTTAAAACCAATTGATGAGAATATTCTCCACGAAATATTTAAAAAACATAATAAAGTAATTACAGTTGAAGATAATTCGATTGTTGGTGGAATGGGCAGTGCTGTGCTTGAATTTATGGCTGATAATTCTTATGTTGCAAAAGTTAAAAGACTCGGCATACCTGATAAATTTGTAGAACAAGGAAGTGTCAATGAATTGCATGCTGAATGTGGTTATGATATGAATAGCATTTTTAAAACTATTCATTCTATATGTAAACAGGATTTTTTATTAACAACATAAAAATTCTTTAAGTTGGATTATTATAGCGAGTTTTGGTTTGATTATCAAAATGTTATTTATGCTTTTGTAGTAACATTGGTCGCCGGATTGGCAACCGGAATTGGTAGTTTTATCGCTTTTTTTGCAAAAAAAACAAATACCTTTTTCTTGTCTGTTTCACTGGGTTTTTCCGCAGGAGTTATGATATACATATCTTTTGTTGAGATTTTTATGAAATCTCAGGAAATTCTCATCGCAGAAAAAGGTGATGCATGGGGGCAGATCATTACCGTTATAGCTTTTTTTACAGGCATGTTGCTTATTGCTATAATAGATAAACTAGTTCCTTCCTTTGAAAATCCCCACGAAATTAGAAAAGTGGAAGATATAAAGATTGACGGTGAATCCTTAAAAAAGAAAAAGCTTTATAGAATGGGAGTTATGTCAGCCTTAGCTATTGCTATTCATAATTTTCCTGAGGGTATAGCAACTTTTTTAGTTTCACTTCAGGATACAACAATTGGCCTTTCTATAGCAATAGCTATTGCTATTCATAATATCCCTGAAGGAATTGCAGTTTCAGTTCCAATTTATCACTCAACAGGAAGTAAGAAAAAAGCTTTTAAATATTCATTTTTATCCGGATTGGCAGAACCTCTGGGCGCATTATTCGCTTTCCTAATCTTATCGCCCTTTTTAAGCCAGGTTGTTTTTGGGTTTGTTTTTGCATCAGTTGCCGGTATAATGGTTTTTATATCAATTGATGAATTATTACCTGCTGCACGTGAATATGGAAGGCCGCACATGGCAATATACGGACTGATTGCAGGAATGGGCATTATGGCTATTAGTTTAATTATTTTATAATAAAAATTCAAAGCAAATGTTTGTTAATGAAACTAATGTTAGAGTTAGATATGCTGAAACCGATCAAATGGGATTTGTGTATTATGGAAATTATGCACAATACTACGAAGTAGGAAGGGTCTCGGCAATGAAAGAACTTGGCGTCAGCTATAAAGAAATGGAAGAAAAAGGTGTGATTATGCCTTTAATTTCTATGAGTGTAAAATATATTAAACCGGCACTTTATGATGACTTGCTCACAGTTAAAACTTATGTAAAAGAAATACCTAAAGCTCGCATGACATTTGAATATGAAATATATAATGAAAAAGGTGAGCTTTTAAATGTTGGTGATACTGTCCTGGTTTTTGTCGATCCCGTGAAAAAGCGGCCTTGCGGCCCCCCAAAATGGGTTATTGATATCATTAACCAAAGATTGAATAAATCTTAAATACAGAAATATTTCAAACAAAGCTTTATGTTATCTGTTAGATAAGTATTCTATTAATGAAATAAGAAATATACAAACAAATATATATAGATAATTAAATATGTTTTACTATGGATTTAGAAGTAATTTTAGGAGAAAACTTAAAAGTTGACGTAAAAACAAGAAGCCATGTTATTAAAACTGACCAGCCGGAAATAGCAGGTGGTGATGGAACTGCTCCTTCGCCAATAGAGTATTTTTTTGCATCTATAGCAGCATGCGCAGGTTTTTATGCAAAAGCATTTTGCATACAACGAAATTTATCTTATGAAGATATTAAGATTAAGTTGAGAATGGAGAAGGATGAGCAAACAAGGCTTGTAGGTAATTTTGTAATTGATATTAAGCTGCCAAATGATTTTCCCGAAAAGTATATCAATGCATTTATTAAATCTGTTGAGGCTTGTTCAGTTAAAAAAACAATAGCCGCAGGCCCCGGATTCCAGGTAAATGCACAATATGCTTAACATTTACTAATCATAATTTTTTAGATACTAATTTTTAAGTAAAAAAAGATTATTGTGAACAAAAAGACACTTGTATTAGGAGCTAGCTCAAATCCCATGCGATATTCTCACAAAGCTGTTAAAAGGCTGAAAGAATATGGCGTGGACGTACATGCTGTTGGTCGTTTTAAAACAGTTATTGATGATGTTGAGGTTAGCAATGAGAAGCCTATTATTCCCGATATACATACTGTTGCACTATACATTAGTCCATTATACCAAAAACAATTTTACGATTATATTATTGATTTAAAGCCAAAAAGAATTATCTTTAATCCCGGAACGCATAATGATGAGTTAAAAAATATTGCCAGGGAGAATAATATAGAAGTAGTTGAAGATTGCGTTTTGGTCATGTTGAGAAGCAATTCATACTAAGTATAGTACAAACGTATTTTGACAAAATGTATGTAAAACATTTGTATTGTTTTATTATCGGCTTATTATTGTCTTTGTTTACTTACAGCCAGAATAACATTGACAGCCTTGAGAGCTTGTTAAGCAAGTCTGAAGAAAAGGCACATATTTATAATCGTTTGTCTGAGGCTATTAGAGACAGCAGCCGGTCAAAATCACTTGAATACAGCCGCCTTGCACTTGAACATTCTATCATTGAGCATAATGACGAAGAAAAGGGAATGGCATATTCTCTTATTGGACAATACTTTTTGTTTACCAGCCAATACGACAGTGCTCTCACTAATCTAAAAAAAGCGCTTGAAATTACCGAACCTCTTGAGTTATATTCACGATCAAGTGAGATTCTTAATAGTATAGGAGTAACATATTACTATAAAGGAGAAATTGATTCTGTTTTTTCCTACTGGGATAGGTGTATTTATTATAATGAAATTACCGGTAAAAAAGAAGATAATGCAGTTACTTACAATAATATCGGTTCTTTATATTACTATTTGGGCGATTATTCTGAAGCCCTTGTTAATTTTCAAAAGTCTTTGGAGATTAAATTAGAAATTGATGACATTAAAGGTATTGCCAATTCTTACAATAATATTGGTGGTATTTATGATGTTTTGGGTGATTATGAAACAGCTCTCACAAACTATCAAAAATCACTTGATTATAGTGAAGAAATTGGAGATAGGTCTTTAATTTCTGTTGCTAATACAAATTTAGGCTCTCTTTATAAAATCTGGGAAAGATATGATAAGGCATTGGAGTACTATAAAACTTCGCTAGCATTAAAAAAAGCGATCAATGATAAAAGGGGAGAAGCTAATCTTGTTAATAATATTGGAAGCATTTATGATGTATTACAAGAATATCAAAAATCATTATTTTACTATAATCAAGCTAAGCTTCTTTACGAGGAAATTGGTGATCAGTCAGGCTTAGCTGTTTCTTATAACAATATTGGTTCAATTCACGAAAAGACAAACAATATTCCTCTTGCAATTAAATACCATTATAAAGCTCTTGACATTAATGAAGAAATAAAATCTCACAGTGGAATAACGCGAGCTTACCTGAATCTTGGCAAGGATTATTTCAAGGATAAGCAGTATAATAAGGCTATGCAATATTTTCAAAAATGCATTGATTATGATTCAGAATTTAAATATACTGACAATAAAATTACAGCTATATATGATCTTGCCTTACTTTATAAAGAAATAAACCAAGCTGATAATGCTTTAAATATGTTTATGGAGTATATGGAATTAAAAGATTCTGTGTTTTCCGAAAAGAAACATAAGCAAATTACACAAATGCAAACTCGGTTTGAAACAGAGAAAAAAATTCAGGAAATAGAAAACCAGAAATTAATTATTGACAAGCAAAATCTTGAAAATAGACGCCAGGTTATAATAAGGAATTTTTTTGTAGCAGGTGCAATAGTATTGGCTTTATTGGTAATTCTGATTTTCATTGGTTACAGGCAAAAAAGGCTAAACAATATTATAGTTAATGAGAAGAATTTGCTTTTGGAGCAAGCTAATGAAGAAATCAGGGCGCAAAAGGATGAGATTGAAGCTCAGCATTATACTGTTATAAAACAAAAGAATTATATCGAGAAACAGAAGAATAAGATTGATGATTCAATTAAATATGCCCAACATATCCAATCAGCTCTGATGCTATCAGAAAAGAATGCAAAAAAACTTCTTAAAGACTTTTTTGTAATCTTCAGGCCTAAAGAGGTTGTTTCAGGTGATTTCTATTGGGCCACAAAAGTAAAAAATCGTCTTATCCTTGTTGTTGCCGATTGCACAGGCCACGGAGTTTCCGGTGCTCTTATGAGTATGTTGGGAATAAGTTTCCTTAACGAAATTGTAAAAAGCAAAGAAATAATTAATCCCGCTGCTATATTATATGAATTAAGAAAAATATTGATAGAAGCAATTACTCAAAATGATGATAAAGACATGAAGCGCGAGGGAATGAATGTTAGCTTGTTATCAATTGATCCTGATACAATGGATTGTAAATGGGCAGGTGCAAGAAGCCCTCTTTGGATATTAAGGCAATCTTATGATGATAATAATCAAGCACAGAAATTTATAGAGGTTATTGAACCCGATAATACTTCTGTTGCCAAGCACTTAAAAATGAAGGATTTTACCTGCAAGGAAATATCTATCAGCAAAGGTAACAGGCTTTTTATGTTTACTGATGGGATAATAGACCAGTTTGGAGGACAGGAAGGAAAGAAATTTTCTAAAAAGAAATTTAATGAAATTATATTAAAAACTTCTTCCGAATCACTTGCCTTTCAAAAAGAAGTTTTGGAAAAAGCTTTGGACTCATGGCAAAACCCTGATGATAAAGAATATTTTGAACAGGTTGATGATATTACTGTTATGGGTGTTCAGGTTTAGCGGATTTACTTATTTAAAATTAAAACTGTGCTAGATATTTGTTGCTAAAACTCTTTTTACTAAATTAGCATATCATAAACCAAATAAATCAAATTATTATGAAGCGATCATTAATCATTTTGCTGGTTCTTTTAGTCCCAATACTCGCCTTTTCTCAGCTCCCCGAAAAGTGGCAGGCACATGACTCTGAAATTCATACTTTAACTTTTAGCCCTGATGGAAAGCATTTTCTCACCGGTTGCTATGATGGTATTATTAAAGTATGGAACGCATCATCAGGTGATATGGTGCAGGAGATATTTGCTCATATTGATGCTGTTAATGGTGCTGTTTTTTCACATGATGGCAAGCAAATAATCTCTGTTAGCAGTGATTACAGAGTAAAAATATGGGATTGGGAAACTGGAGATATGATTTCTAATGCTCCTGCTCATGGCGGAGTAGTGAGTTCCGTTGTTCTTCATCCAACTGCTGATGAGTTTATGACTGTGGGCTATGATAAAAGCTTTAAAATATGGGAAGTTTCTCCATTCAGAATGCTTCTTACCCAGGTGGTACACTCTTCAGAAGTATATGATGCTGCTTATAGTCCCAACGGACATAACCTGATTACTGTGGGCGCAGATGCATATATTAAAATAATGGGGCGTAGCAGAGGTAATATTATCTCAAATATAAAAGGCCATGACGGAGAAATCAGAACATGTAAGTATAATGATGATGGAAGATTTTTGGCAACTGCAGGTGCGGATATGATTGTTAAAATTTGGGATATAAGAACTCGAAGGGAAAGACATGCACTTAGCGGACATATTGAAACTATTTATTCTTTGGATTTTATTCCCGGAAAAAACATTCTGGCTTCAGCCGGCGAAGATCTTTATATAATAATTTGGGATGCTGCTAGAGGCGAAAGGTTAAAAACTTATGAAACTAATATCCGAACCAAGGCTATTGCTTTCACTAAAGATGGGAAGTCTCTTGTAATTGGAGATTCACTGGGTGATATTCACGTAATTGATACTTCTGAGTTTGCAGAATAATATTTTTTTGTAACTTCACCGCGATTTTATTGAAATTTCATATTTCATTAATAGTATTGAACTCCCGAAGACAATCGTTAATATTTTGTTTTTGGGAGGTTTTAATTTTACCAGTTTCTAATAAATTAATTTATAACATAAAATCTCGTAATTATGAATACAAAAAAATTAGGTTTTAACACAAAGCTGGTACATGCCGGTATGTTTGAAGATCAATTCGGAAGTGCTACGGTTCCAATTTATCAGACTTCTACTTTTAGGTTTAAAAATTCCGAGCATGGTGCAAAGTGTTTTGAGGATAATGCCAATGGTTATATTTACACCAGGATAAATAATCCTACAATAGATTCACTGGAAAATCTTGTTGCCGAGCTTGAAAACGGATATAGGGGAATTGCTACAGCATCCGGTATGGGTGCCGTTAATACTATATACATGGCTCTGCTTAGCCAGGGTGACCATATGGTTAGCACTGCTGCTGTTTACGGGCCATCCAGGGTGGTTATGGAAAAGCATTATTCAAGGTTCGGAATAGAGTCTACCTACGTAAATACTTCTGATCCTGAAAATGTAAGAAAAGCTATTAAGCCAAATACTAAGGTTTTATTTATTGAAACCCCTGCAAATCCAACTATGGATATCACGGATATTAAAGAAATGGTGAAAATAGCAAAAGAGCATAATCTTATTACGGTTGTTGATAATACCTTTTGTGGGCCATTTCTTCAAATGCCGCTTGATTACGGTATTGATATCGTTTTTCATTCAATAACAAAGTCTATGAATGGCCATGCTGACATTGTTGGTGGGGTTATAATAGTAAAAGAAAAGGAGCTTTATGAAAAAGTGAGGGGAATGATGATAACATTAGGCTGTAATATGGATCCTCACCAGGCTTATATGGTAATCAGGGGCTTGAAAACCCTTTCCCTCAGAATAGAACGTTGTCAGCAGAATGCTGAAGCTGTTGCAAAATTCTTGGAAAATCATCCCAAAATTGAGTGGGTTAAATATCCCGGTTTAAAATCGCATCCACAGTATGACTTGGCTCAAAAGCAGATGAATGGCCCGGGTGCTATGATATCTTTTGAAGTAAAAGGAGGTATAAAAGCCGGTAAAGTCCTTATGGATAATGTTAAGCTTGCAATTCTTGCTGTTTCACTCGGTGGTATTGAAACTTTAATACAGCATCCGGCATCAATGACTCATTCTAAAATGGATAAAGATGCCAGGGAAAATGCAGGTATAACTGATGGTTTGGTTAGATTTTCTGTTGGTATTGAAAATGTTGAAGATATTATAGCTGATCTTGCTGAAGCTTTGGATAAAATCTAATTATTATTGCAAGTTGAAAAATTATATCTATACATTTTATTGTAACTTTGATTAACAAGTATTTTATAATTTTGTTTTTGCTAAAAATCAATAAAATCCGTATTAATCCTTATAAATTATTATTATTTTTGTCGCTGCAATATCTAACAAACAATTACTTTTAATGTAATTAATAATTCGTAGTCAATCAAAATAAGTTAATTCCCTGTTGGAATTAATATGTACTCAATAACCAAAGTGTTATAAAAATATAATTTGTTCTAATGGAAAAAAAAGACCAACTTAACCCTGTTGAGGAAGCTGAAAAAAAAGCAAAAGCAGGGGAAGAGATTTCTGATCCGTTAAAAGATAACGGTGAAAACAAAAAAGAAACTAAAGCAAAAAAGGCTGAATCATCAACTGCAGATGAAAAAAATGTCAATGATTCTTCTACTCCCGAAAAAGAAGTCGCGGATGATGTAAAAATCAAAACCGATAACTCTGATGCATCAGAAGAGAAACCCGAGAAGGAAAAGACAGAAGTAAAAAAGAAAACCGCAGAAAAGAAAGCTACTGCTAAAGCCTCAGCAAAGGAAAAAACTGAAGAATCTGAAAAGGATGAAGCTGAAGCTGAAGAAAAAGCAAGCAAAGCCAAGAAAGCCGTTGAGAAATCAGCTAAGCCGGATGATTCTGACAAAGCAAAAGAAAAGAAAGCCCCTGCTAAAGCCTCAACAAAGCAAAAGACAGAAGAGCCTGTAAAGGATGATGCTGAAGAGAAAGCAAGCAAAACTGAAAATGCTGGTGAGAAAACGGCTAAGCCCGATGATTCAGATAAAACAAAAGAAAAACAGAAGCAGGATGCTAAAGTTTCTTCCGGAAAAGAACAAGTAGAATCAGAAGAAGAAGATATTGCCGCCAAATATGAAAATCTATCTAAGGAAGAACTTGTAGAAGCTATTGAGGCTTTGGTTCAGCACGAGGATGTTAATCATATCAGAAAATATATTGGAGCAATAAGGGTTAATTTCAGAAAGCATTTAAAGGAAGAGGGCTTGTCTGAATATGAAAAGCAAGTTGATGCTGATAATAAAAAAGATGAATCAGGAGAGAAACAGGAAGAAAAGCAAGATGAAAAGCCGGTAGATCCTCTTAATGAAAGATTTGATAAAGCTTTTGCTTTATATAAAGAAAAAAAGGCAGCTTTTGATCAGGCTTTTGAAAAGCAGAAGAATGAAAATCTTAAAGAAAAAGAGCAAATTCTTGAAGAGCTGCGTAAGCTGATTGATTCAGAAGAAGAACTTAAGAAAACTTATGATCAGTTCCGCGAATTACAGGAGAGATGGAAACAAATTGGCCCTGTGCCGCAGAATGCAAAAAATACACTTTGGAATAATTTTAACTTCCTGGTTGAAAAATTCTTTGATAAGGTTAAAATCAACAAAGAATTAAAAGACCTTGACCTTAAGAAAAACCTTGAAGCAAAGACCGAACTGTGCGAGAAAGCAGAGGCATTGCTTTTGGAAACCTCAATATCAAAATCATTTCAGCAACTTCAAAAACTTCATGAAGCATGGAAGGAAACCGGTCCTGTTCAGAAAGATAAAAAAGATGACCTATGGGAAAGGTTTAAAGCTGCAACCGATCAACTTAATAAGAGAAGGCAGGAGTTTTATGAAGGTGTAAAAGAAGAGCAGCAAAAAAATTATGCAGCAAAAGTTGTCTTGTGTGAAAAGGCCGAGCAACTGACAGAAGAACAGCCCAAAACACCAAGAGAGTGGCAACATAAAACTGACCAGATTAATGAGTTGTTCAAAGTATGGAAAACCATTGGCTTCGCTCCTAAAAAGCAAAATAATGAAATCTGGAACCGTTTTAGATCAGCAATGGATAAGATATTCCAGGATAAAAAAGCATTCTTTAAGCAATATAAAGATATTCAAAGTGAAAACTATAACGAAAAGATAAATCTTTGTATACAAGCTGAAGCGATTAAGGATAGCGAAGACTGGAAGCAAGCCACAGATCAGTTAATTGGATTACAGCAGGAATGGAAAAAAATAGGGCCTGTGCCAAGCAAGTATTCCGAAAAAATATGGAAAAGATTCAGGGAGGCATGTGACCACTTCTTTAACAGGAAATCAGAGTATTTTGCTAATATTGGCGAAAAGCAAGATGAAAACCTGAAAAAGAAACTCTCTCTGATTGAAGAGGTTAAAAATCACAATTATACTGATGATAATAAAACTAACCTGAAGGTTTTAAATGACTTTCAACGTGAATGGATGAATATCGGGCATGTTCCGATAAAGCAAAAGGATAAAGTTCAAAAGGAATTCAGAAACGCAATCAATGAACAATTTGAAAGGTTGAAAATAAGCCAAAAAGCCCAGAAAACATTTTCTTTTAAAAATAAAATCGAAAATTTGAAGGCTAATCCTAATGCCGATAATATAATCCATAAAGAAAGAAACTTCCTGATAGGAAAAATTAATCATTTGAATAATGATATAAAACTATGGGAGAATAATATTGGCTTTTTTGCTTCTTCAAAAAAGGCTGATGTGTTAAAAGCAGAATTTGAACAAAAAATAGAAAAAGCTAAAGAAGAAATTCGGGTAATTGAGGCTAAGCTTAAAATAATAGAAAATCAATAAAGCAATTGTATTTCTAACTATATTAATTATGACAAAAAGGCTTGTTATTATTGCATGCTTCCTCCTTGCAACTAATTTTGCAATAGCTGATATTGGATACGGCATAAAGGGAGGAGTAAACTTCTCATCTTTAAGTAATAAGGAAGAAGTTTTTGGTAATTACAAATTGGTTGGCGAACCTGATAATTATTTTGGTTTTCATGTAGGAGGTTCAACTAAATTTGATGTGGCTTTTTTATTTATACAGCCGGAAGTTTTATTTACGTCTGTGGGAAGCTTTTTGCACGTTGAAGACATATCAGAAGATGCAACAATTGATGACAGGGTTTATTTCAAACAGTCAACGCACAAAATTGATATACCACTATATATAGGTTATGAATATGGGCCGATAAGGTTTGGTGCCGGCCCGGTTTATTCTATGATTATTGGCGGAACAAATAACTATGACGAAAGTGAGCTGGGCTTGTCTTATGAACAAACTTATCATACGTCCAGCCTTGCATACCAGGTTGGTGTCGGCTTAGGTCTGGGTAATCTTATAATCGACCTAAAGTATGAAGGCGGATTAACCGGCTTTGGTGATACTGTGACATTAGGTGAGGTCTCAAAAAAGTTTGATTCCAGGCCGGGACAAATCATTCTAAGTATAGGCCTGATGCTAGATAATTAAATTAAAAATCTTATTTAAATCTTATTGCTTTCACCGGAGCTATCTTTGCCACTATCAATGATGGCAATATCAGCATTAAAAAACAAATTATAAACGTACCAATATTCAAGAGCGTAAAGTAAAGAAAATCAAAATTTATTGGTACTTCTGATACAAAATATGATTCTTGTGATAATGTAATAATTCCAAAATAGTACTGCAACAAGCACACTCCTAAGCCAAGTATATTACCCCAGAGCAATCCTTTGAATATTAAAAAAGAGGCATTATAAAGAAAAACTCGTATTATAAATGGGTTTGCACCTCCCAGTGTTTTTAAAATACCTATCATATTTGTTTTTTCTAAAACAGAAATTAACAAACAGGTGATCATGTTTATCGAAGCCACAATAATCATTAATATGAGAATTACATATACGTTCATATCAAGCAATTCAAGCCAGTCAAATATCTGAGGGTATAATTCGCTGATTGGAGTAGCATAAAACTCATAACCAATGGTTTTCATGACGTAATCGGTCATTTCATCCAGTTTTGAAAAATCATCTATCATTATTTCAAAACCTCCGATTTCGTTGCTATCCCAGCGGTTAATTCTTTGTATATGCTTCAAATCACCAATAACAAATATCTTATCCAGTTCTTCCAGCCCGGTTTCATATATGCCTGATATTGTGAAGCGCCTTACACTTCTCATATCTTCCTGGATGAAATATAGGTACAAAGGATCTTCTACATCAAGCATCATTTTATTTGCTATATGCCTGCTTATTAAAATATCATTAGAGTGGATACTGTCTGTGATGTCGGGTAAACTGCCCTTTTTGAGATGTTTATTAAAGTATGACCAGTCAAAATCTGTCGAAACACCTTTCATAATTACACCATGAATATCGGTATCGGTTTTTATTATTCCCGGGTGATTGGCATAAATATGAATATGTTTGAAACCTTCAACATTGACAATATCCGGATAAAAATCCTGATTTTTATCTATTGGTTGAGAAGCTGTGCTTACAGTATAATCATATCGTGTAACCTGGATGTGAGAACCAAAACCAATTGTCTTTTCCATTATTTCATTCTGGAAACCTGTGACAATAGCTACCGCAACAATCATTACACCCAGGCTCAGGGAAATGCTTAAAATAGCAATACCCTTTACCAAGCCTGTAAAGGCAGTACCTTTCTTACTTGAACTTGTTCTTTTTGCTATAAAATATGATAAATTCAATTTTTAATTTTTGTACAAAAATAACATTTTGCATATTTGTTTGTTAAACTATAAACACTTTTATTGAAATGAATAAAAAATATCTTCTTTTTGACTGGGGTGATACTTTAATGGTGGATTTTAAAGATTATTCAGGACCAATGGCAAAATGGCCTGAAGTTGCATGGATAAACGGAGCAAAGGAAGCTTTAAATAAGTTATACAAAGATTATTATTGTGTTATTGCTTCTAATTCAGGAGATTCTGATGAGGAATTGTTGTTGAAAGCATTTGAAAGGGTAAATGGGCATCACTTTATACATAAAATATTTGCCAGTAGGGACATAGGCTATGAAAAGCCTAATCCCGATTTCTATCGTTTTATTTTAAATTCTCTGAATATTACTGCCTGTGAAACTCTTATGGTCGGCAATGATTATCTCAAAGATATTAAGGCTGCAAAAATTGCAGGTATTAAAACAATATTCTTAACTAATTCTAGTGATATTGACAGTTATCCCGAGGCTGATATACTTATTGATTCTATGGATAAACTTCCCGATGCAGTTAAGGAACTTTTTACTAAAAAGTGATATTGAATAAGATTTGAAATTAAATAAATTTAAAGCGAGTGTTAACATATAAAAACAGGACAAATGAACAGATTGATGCTTAAAAGATTACTTGATGTAAATGATTTTCCTTGCGTTTCTATTATGCTTCACACATATAGAACTTCGCCTGAAAATCAGAAAACAACAATTCGTATAAAGAGCCTCCTAAAAGAGGCTGAGGAAAAACTAGTTGAGCAAATGTCTAAGCGGGAAGCAGAACCACTCATCCAAAAGATGAAAGAACTTGCTGATACTGTTGATGTAAGAAATACAATGGAAGGGCTGGCCTTGTTTGTCAGTAAAGATTTTGCTGAAAAAGTTGATTTGCCGTTTAGTGTAAAGGAAAGAATAATTATTGATAAAACATTTGCAACACGTGATATCATCAAAGGGATGAACCGTAGCACAAAGTATTACATACTTGAATTGAGCTTATCAGGCGCCAGGTTGTTCTATAGTTATAGGAATGAAGCTATTGAGATAGTCGGCCATGGATTTCCGGTTGAAAGTGATTTTGATGATGTATATCTCAATCCTACTGATATGAGCAGGGAGAAAGAGAAGTATATTAAAGAGTTTTTTAATAATGTAGATAAAGCTTTTCAATCTATCTATAATGAAGACCCACAACCATTAATACTTGCAGGTGTGACGAAGAATCTGGCTTATTACACAGATGTTTGTGATCATAAGAACGTAATTGCCGGAAAACTTGAAGGCAATTATGAAGAGACAAAAGCTCACGAACTGGGTAAAAAAGCCTGGCCAATAGTTCGCGAGATCAAGCAGAAGGAAAGACAAAAGCTTATAGAAGATCTAAGTAATGCTGTTGGAGCACATAAAGCTGCATTTGATCTGGCTGATTTGTGGCGATTTGCAAATGAAGGCAGGATCAGCGTGTTGCTCATTGAAGAAGATTATGAGCAAAGAGCTTATTTAAATAATAATAATGAACTTATCTTTGACAGCAAGAATTCTATTAATGGTGCTATGGAAGATGCTGTTGATGAAATCGCAGAAATTGTTGTTGGAAAAGGAGGGGAGGTCGTTTTCCTGGAAAAAGATCAATTAAATGATTTTGGTAAAATTGCCGGAATTTTAAGATATTAAGAAAGGATTCAAAAAAAAGCCGGAAGTGATTTTATATTTATCGCTTCCGGCTTTTACTTGTTATTTATTGTCTTCCTTGTTTTCCTTATTTTCCTTCGTTGTGGCAAAAACAAGTTTGTCGGTATTTGTATCAACATTAACAACAGAGTTTTTCTCTATGCTGCCTGCCAGTATTGACTTTGAAAGTTCATTCAGAACGTATTTCTGAATTACTCTTTTTAGTGGCCTCGCTCCAAACTGAGGATCATATCCTAAGCCGGCTATCCAGTCGAATGCCGAATCAGTAAGTTTAAGCTTGATTCCGGATTCATTCAGTAAGTTGTCAAATCTTTTAACCTGTAATTCTACAATTTCCCTGATTTCCTCTTTTGATAGTGGCTTAAACATAATCACTTCATCTATTCTGTTAAGGAATTCCGGCCTGATATTTTTCTTCAACAGTAATAAGACTTCATTTTGAGTATCTTCAATTACCTGGTCCCTGTTTTCTTCATTAAGTTTTTCAAACCTTTCCTGAATAACAGAAGATCCTATATTTGAAGTCATAATTACTATAGTGTTTTTAAAATCTGCTGTGCGCCCTTTGTTATCTGTTAATCTACCTTCATCAAGAACTTGCAGCAAGATGTTAAAAACATCAGGATGGGCTTTTTCAATCTCATCAAGAAGCACAACAGAATAAGGCTTTCTTCTCACAGCCTCGGTAAGCTGTCCACTTTCTTCATAGCCTACATATCCCGGAGGTGCGCCTACCAGTCGGCTTACAGTATGTCTTTCCTGGTATTCAGACATATCAATTCTTACCATTGATTGCTCATCATTGAATAAGAATTCAGCCAATGCCCTTGCTAATTCTGTTTTGCCAACACCTGTTGTACCTAAAAAGATAAACGAGCCAACGGGTTTTTGAGGATCCTGCAATCCGGCTCTGCTTCGCCTGATAGCATCAGAAACTGCTTCAATAGCGTTGTCTTGCCCTACAACTCTTTTGTGTAGCTCATCTTCAAGTTTTAATAGTTTTTCTCTTTCACTTTGAAGCATTCTGCTTACAGGAATTCCGGTCCAACGAGCCACAATATCTGCTATATCTTCTGAAGTTACTTCCTCTTTTATCATAGCTGAAGTAAGTTGAAGTTCTTGTAGCTTTTGATTGTACTCATTAAGCTTTTCTTCAGCTTCTTTTATCCTTCCGTAACGTATCTCTGCTACTTTGCCAAAATCACCTGTTCTTTCGGCTTTGTTGGCTTCAAACTTATAATCCTCAATAGCTTGTCGCAGATGTTGTATCTCATCAATAACTTCTTTTTCTCTTTGCCATTTGGCTTTTAATTGATTTCTTTCTTCCGTCAGGTTAGCGAGTTGCTCATTGATCCTGCTAAGCTTTGCTTTGTCTTTCTCTCTTTTGAAAGCCTCTTTTTCGATTTCCAGTTGCCTGATTTTTCTGTCAACCTCATCAAGTTCTTCCGGGACAGAGTTCATCTCCAGCCTCATTTTTGAAGCTGCCTCATCAATTAGGTCAATAGCTTTATCCGGCAAAAATCTGTCTGAAATATACCTTGTTGAAAGATCCACCGCAGCAATAATAGCCTCATCTTTTATCCTTACCTGGTGGTGAGTTTCATATCTTTCTTTAAGTCCTCTTAATATTGAAACAGCATCTTCTCTAACCGGCTCATCAACGAGCACAGTCTGGAATCTTCTTTCAAGAGCCTTATCTTTTTCAAAATATCTTTGATATTCCTTTATCGTAGTGGCACCAATTGCGCGTAATTCACCTCTTGCAAGTGCAGGTTTTAGGATGTTTGCTGCGTCCATAGCGCCTTCGCCACTTGCTCCGGCTCCCACCAAAGTATGGATCTCATCAATAAACAGTATTATTTCTCCATCTGAAGAGATTACTTCCTTCACGACCGATTTTAACCTTTCCTCAAATTCTCCCTTATATTTTGCACCAGCAATCAGTGAACCCATATCAAGAGAGTATATCTTTTTAGTTTTTAGGTTTTCCGGCACATCACCGTCAATGATTCTGTGTGCAAGTCCTTCCGCGATAGCTGTTTTACCAACGCCGGCTTCCCCAATTAAGATTGGGTTGTTTTTTGTCCTTCTTGATATAATTTGCAAGATTCTTCTGATCTCATCATCCCTGCCGATAACAGGGTCAAGTTTGCCTTTTAAGGCCAGCTCGTTAAGGTTTTTTGTATAACGGGAGAGTGCATTATATGTATCTTCTGCTGTCTGGCTGCTAACATTTTGTCCTTTTCTCAGGTCAAGAATAGCTGCTTTTAATCCATCCCTGGTGATTCCACTATCTTTCATTAACTTGGCAGCCTGGTCTTTTCCTTCCAGTATTGCTAACAAAAGATGCTCTGTGGAAATAAACTCATCCTTAAATTCCAAAAGTATCTTTTCAGCCTTTTGCAGTGTTTTAGCACTTTCCTGCGATAAATAAACCTCACCGCCGGATACTTTCGGCAAAGATTCAACCATCCTTGTTAAAGCCTCCTGGAAATTAGTGTAGTTTACCTCCAGTTTCTTTAAAATAAATGGAGTAACATTTTCATCTTCAGCAAATATACCTTTAAGAATGTGAACAGGCTCTATTGCCTGATGCTCATACCCCAAAGCTATTTGTTGAGCTTTTTGCACAGCTTCCTGTGCTTTTATTGTGAATTTATTAAAGTTCATATTATATCCTCTTTTTCTTTATTATAATAATTTTTTAAAAGTTTTATCAAAAAACAATCCATTGCTATTTTCTTATTTAATCATGTCATATTGACTGATAATGAGCTTTTTGTAATTTTTTTCTATGTCATTTTGACGGTTTTCAAGTTAAATAATTACCACAAAATTTTTATCAAATTCTTTTTTTAGAAACATCAATTACTTTTTAATAAATCTTTAAGGCTCATTTGATAAAATGTTTGTAATTTGCAATGATTTTTGTGATAATAGAATCTAAACGGCATGCTGTATGAGAAAAATTCAATTGCACTGGCAGATATTGATTGCGCTGATACTAAGCGTCTTATTCGGGATATTCTTTACTGATTATGTTGAATATGTAACATGGATGGGCGAAGTCTTTCTGAGGGCTTTGAAAATGATAATAATACCATTAATATTCTCCAGTATAGTATCAGGGATAACAGGTATTGGTAACAGCAAGAATTTAGGAAGGCTTGGGTTAAAGACAATTCTTTATTATGTTTCAACCAGCTTTTTCGCTATTTTAACAGGTTTGTTGCTGGTGAACCTTATTAAACCCGGCATTGGAGCGGATTTAGGCTTAAGTGCTGCTGTTCAGGAAATAGATATAGTAGATCAATCCTTCGGACAAACTTTGATTAATATTATTCCTGTGAATATTGTTGAGGCAATGTATAAAGGTGATATGCTTTCAATAATATTTTTCGCTATTTTGTTCGGTTTTTTTGCTACCAGGGTACCTGATAGATATAAAAACACCATTGATAATGCTTTTAATGCAATTTTTGAGGTGATGATGAAAATTACAATGTTTGTAATAAAATTTACACCTATTGGCATTTTTGGTATAGTTGCCGGAATTGTTGCAGAGCATAGTGATAATCTTCTTGAGGTTTTTGGCCGAATGGGCCTTTATATGTTGACTGTTATAGCCGCTTTGGCGATACATTCAATGATTACCTTGCCTTTGATCTTAAAGCTATTTGGAAGAATTAAGCCTCTGAGACATTTAAAAGGTATGTCTGTGCCATTGTTAACAGCTTTTTCTACTTCCAGCAGCAATGCTACACTGCCATTAACATTAGAAGCGGTAGAATATAATTCAGGTGTGTCAAAAAAAACCAGCGGATTTGTTCTCCCTTTAGGAGCAACTGTAAACATGGATGGCACAGCTTTATATGAATGTGTAGCTGTGCTCTTTATAGCGCAGGCATACGGAGTGGATCTTACTATAATTGAACAGGGTATTGTTGTTATAACTGCATTATTAGCATCAATAGGGGCAGCGGGAATTCCAATGGCCGGTTTGGTAATTATCACAATAATACTTTCAGCTGTGGGCTTGCCATTAGAAGGTGTTGGCCTTATTTTAGCAGTTGACAGAATATTAGATATGTTCAGAACGACTGTTAATGTTTGGAGCGACTCCTGTGGTGCTGTTGTTATAGCAAAATCCGAGGGTGAAACTCTGAATGTGTAGTTTTTTGTAACTAATTATTTTTTATCACTAAGCAGCTTTTCAAAGGCAAGCATCTCATCTCTTAGCCTTGCAGCTTCAATGAAGTCCAGTTCTTTTGCTGCTTTTTCCATTTCTTTTCTGGTTTTGTTCAGAGCTTTTTGTAATTGCTCTTTGCTCATATATTTAACAACAGGGTCGGCAGCAATGTCAACGGTATTGCTTTCAGTATATGCAACGGATTTCTTGCTCTTGGAATCGGCTACAGAAGTTTGGCTGTGAATTTGCTCCACAGATTTCTGAATTTGTGCAGGTGTTATATTGTGTTTTTCATTGTAGAGAAGTTGTTTTTCTCTTTTTCTGTGATTTTCTTCAATTGTAAGCCGGATCGACCTTGTTATTTTATCAGCATACATTATTACTTTGCTGTTAATATTCCTGGCAGCTCTGCCTGCTGTTTGTGTCAGTGATCTTTCAGACCTTAAAAATCCTTCTTTGTCGGCATCAAGAATAGCAACCAATGATACTTCCGGTAAGTCGAGCCCCTCCCTAAGCAGGTTTACACCAATTAGAACATCTATTGTACCCAATCTCAATTCCCGCAATATTTCAACCCTGTCAACAGTATTTACATCTGAATGAATATAGCTGGAATTAATTCCATTTTGCACAAGATACTTATTTAGTTCTTCTGCCATTCTTTTTGTGAGTGTTGTAACAAGGACTCTTTCATTGGCTTTAGTGCGCAAATGAATTTCATTGAGAAGGTCATCAATCTGATTAAGGCTTGGCTTTACTTCAATAGTTGGTTCCAAAAGGCCGGTCGGACGAATAATTTGTTCTACAACAACACCTTCAGATTTTTGCAATTCATAATCAGACGGTGTTGCACTCACATAAATGAGTTGATTCATTAAGGTTTCAAACTCTTCAAATTTCAGAGGCCTGTTGTCAAGTGCAGCAGGAAGGCGGAATCCATATTCTACCAGGTTTGTTTTTCTTGACCTGTCCCCTCCATACATTGCGTGTATTTGAGGTATTGTAGCATGGCTTTCATCAATGAAGGTCATATAATCATCAGGAAAATAATCAATAAGACAAAAAGGCCTTGAACCGGGCTTTCTACCATCAAAATATCTTGAGTAATTTTCAATTCCACTACAATAACCTAGTTCAAACATCATTTCTAAATCATAATTCACCCTGTCTTCTAATCGCTTTGCTTCGAGCTCCAGGTTTTTACTGCGCAAAAATTCTGCCTGCTTAACCAGGTCATCCTGAATGTCGCGCATAGCCCTATTCATTGTTTCTTTGGAGGTGACAAAGATATTCGCAGGATAAATTGAGATACTTTCATGATCGGTGATTTTATGTCCTTCATTTGGATTAAATGACTCCAGGCTTTCAATCTCATCATCCCAAAATATAATTCTAAAAGCAAAATCAGCATAAGCCGGGTAAATGTCAACGGTATCACCTCTGACTCTGAATGTCCCACGTATAAAATCAGCTTGTGTTCTGTTGTATAAGCTGCTGACAAACCTGTGTAATAATTGCTGCCGGCTTATTGTCATTCCTTTTTCAAGCTGAATTATATTAGAATGAAAATCTTCGGGGTTACCTATACCGTAAATACATGAAACTGAGCTAACAACGATAACATCTCTTCTGCCTGATAGCAATGAGCTTGTAGTACTTAATCTCAGCTTTTCAATTTCATCATTAATGCTTAAATCTTTTTCTATGTATGTATTTGTAGAAGGTATAAAAGCTTCCGGCTGGTAGTAATCGTAATATGAGACAAAGTATTCAACAGCATTATTCGGAAAAAAATGCTTAAACTCACCATATAATTGTGCTGCAAGAGTCTTGTTGTGGCTTAGCACAAGGGTAGGGCGGTTCACTTCGGCTATAACATTAGCCATAGTAAAGGTTTTTCCCGAGCCTGTTACACCAAGCAAAGTCTGGTGTCTTGAGCCTGTTTTCAAACCTTCAACTAACTGTTTTATTGCTTCAGGCTGGTCGCCGGTAGGTTTAAAATCAGAAATTAGTTCAAAATCCATAATTATATTTTGTCACAAAATTAGCCGAAAAGATTAACATATAAAAAACTAATATTTTTGTATATTTGAATTGAAAAATAATCTGCTATGGATGCAATTTTTACAATAAATCTTCAAGAATTAGCAGTTAATCCCCGACTTTTCTTTTATTTGGGCAACTAGCCCGTTTTGCATGGGGATATAATTATAATGACAAATCGTATATTACTATTGGAGTGGATTTGCCGGTGGCTGGTATATATTTTAACGGAATGTTTTTTATTGGGGATAAAGTATATATATCTCCATATGTTTCTATTTTTGATAAAAATTATTATTATTTCGGAGGAAAAATTGGTTTTAGATTTCCATCTGAGAGTAAATAAGGTAGGGAAATAAGATTTTTCACTTTAATTAGGTTTATCATTCACTTGATAAAATAGTTCACCGAAGCTATTTCTTCATCAACAACGCCCAAATAGGATAG
>JAWOBS010000084.1:0-2918 GCA_046484145.1 Bacteroidales bacterium | reverse complement strand
GATGTTGTACCGTTATGTTCTTTGTCATTTACTGTAAAAGAACCTTTTATGCCTAATTCTTTTTGATAGATGTTTGCTCTATGTCCTGTAGGATTTTTAAAGTCATAATTTTGAGTATCAATACCGTTAATTGTAATTGCAGTTGTTACAGCAATATTTCCACCAACGGCAGCCTGTGCAAAGGTTCCTGTTTTATGATTATCGAGAGTTACATTATCTCCTGTAACCACTCCGGAAAGCTCTGCTCCAGATATTATAGCTTCGGTGTTACCATCGTAATTTTTATTCTGGGCTTCAGCATTAATTACAGTTAATTCCTTTTGAGTGATATCTGCCTTTAAGTCAGATGGTTGTGACAACGTATAATTTGAAACAGCATCTCCGCTGATGTCCATTTCGGTTGTAATGTTAATATCTTCACCAACAGTTGCATGTGCAAACGTTCCGGATTTGTGATTTTCAGGAGTTACATTATCTCCTGTAATGACTCCTGAAAGTTCTGCACCCATAATTTCAGCCTCAGTATTGCCATCATATATCTTATCATGGGGTTGTGCATTGATGATAGTTAGCTCTTTTTGAGCGATATCTGCCTTTAAACCGGAAGGCTGTGTCAGAGTATAATTCGAAACAGCCTCGCCACTGATTTCCATTGCAGTTGTAACATCAATACCTTCTCCAGCTGCAGTTTGTACGAAATTTCCAGCTTCGTAATTTTCGAAAGTTATAGTATCTCCTGTAATTACTCCTGAAAGTTCTGCACCCATAATTTCAGCTTCAGTATTGCCATCGTATATTTTGTTCTGGACTTCGGCGTTTATTACATTTAGTTCTTTCGGTTTAATATCTGCCTCCGCGGTTGGTGTATTGTCAAGTGACAACCTGTATTTAAAGGCATCAGATCCTGTTAATTCAGCGCTAACAATAGAAACTGTTTTATCAGAACCTGCATTCGCATCTTCAAACTCACCAATAACATTGACAAGCGACACATCGTCATGATTTGCAACTATATTATCAAGGCTTAAATCTCCCGAATCGATCTCTACATCAATGGTACCATCGTAAACTTTATTTTGAGCTATAAAACTTCCATCTATATTGATTTCTTGCGTAGCCCTAAATCTAAATTGTTCCCCATATATCACTTCGTGCACTACCTCATTTTTGGAATAAGCACGAACATAGTAAATATCACCAATTTTAAGTTTGGTAAGCCTGCTTTCAAAAGCTCCCACCCCAGTTCCATCAATGGTATAGCCTGCGTTTTGCTGTAAAGTAGGCTCAGATTTTTTACTCCAAACTACGCCATAATCACCTAAACTATTTTCATCATCTGCTACTACCTTTCCTCCAGACATTGCTGTTGAAGGAGTTATTTCAGATATTTCATGAGTATATACTTCGATTGAGAGAAAGATTGCTTCATCTATATTAGTATGAGTTTTATCATCTGATGAGGTAAAGGATTCCCTATCACCGTCTCCCCAATCAAAAACTACATCTGCTTCACTATTCAAAGGAGATGTAACATTGGTTTCATCAGCTTGTTCATCATCAAATTCAAGCACCAAGTTGCCTTGTGAGTTAAGCATATTATTAAAAAACACGAAGGCTAAGGCTAATAGTATTAGCTTTTTTGTTTTGTTGAATGTAGGATTTAAAATTCTCATGGTTCTTTGTTTAAAATTTCTAATTGATTTTTTATTTTAATACATTAAATGCAGTTTTACAGGATTTTACAAATATAAATGGAAAAGCTCTTCGAAAAGATTATTCTTTTAAAATAACAGACCATACACAATAAACATAAGGTCGGGTTTTCCAAAATTTAAGCTTCTATAAAATATGCACAAATATCTTTTGTATTGATTATTAAAGCATTAACAATAACTTTGCTTCTATTCCTGAATGTAGGTGCAAAACTAAAAAAAAATTACTTAAATCCTAAATTCTGGTAAAAATCCTGAATGTATGCGTCTTATACTTTTTAAATAAGTCATAACTCTATAAAAAAATTTACTATAACATACACTAAACTACGATGAACGGTTCAGTGTAAAATTACATTAACAGTTCTTTTCTTTTTTGTTAACTAACCTGAATTATTCTTGCGTCAAGTTTGTAAATAATTCAGGCTAAAAGTTATTACTCCTCATAATATTTACCGTCTTGAATGAGTTTTTCCATAAAATCAAGATTTCACACAGAAGTGTGTTTTATAACATAAAGCCCGTTGCAGTTATCAGTTAGCTCTGGCTGTTGGCGGTTAGCTATGAGATGTAAGGTCTTTGCTAAGAGGTAATCAGAGTAAAATTGCAAATTCCGCTCAGCAGCAATTCAATGTTTCACGTTTCATGTTCAATGTTCGCAGGTATCTTCGCGGGACATCGGCGAGGTTGTCTAAAAAGGTCTACAAAAAGATTTTCAGCAAACCTCTATTAAAGACTTTTTTAGACAGCCTCTCAGCAGCAGGAGCGTGTTAAAACGGCCTGTGGAAAAGAGTTCCGATTTATTTAGTGAGCCACAAAAATGGCGGCTGCTAAAATTAATGAAGAGAACAACAATCCTCTAAACACCCGAAAAGGTCGGAACCCTGATTACCCGAGAAATTTTGCACACGACTCCCCTGCCAGCCAGCCGGTGGAATAAGCAATTTGCAAATTGAACCCACCGGTGTCGCCGTCCAGATCAATTACTTCTCCGGCAAAATAGAGGTTGTCAATTAGCTTTGAGCGCATAGTTTTGGAATCTATTTCGGTGGTTGGTATGCCGCCTGCTGTAATTATGGCTTCTTTAAATGAACGCGGGCCTTTAACCTGCAAGGTAAGTTCCTTCATAAACATCTTCATCCTGCGCCTTTCCTTGGATGTAATCTGATGGCCCTCTTTTGTGGGGTCAACACCCGTCTTTTCAAA
>JAWOBS010000149.1:0-16399 GCA_046484145.1 Bacteroidales bacterium | reverse complement strand
AAGGCTGGAGATTTGTTTTTTGACGGAGATCATATTAAAGCTGCAAGGGAATTGGGCCGTTACAGTGCTGAAGTTGCACTGAAAGGAATCTACAAACTTTTTGTCAGGGTTAGCAGCCCTCATTTTGTATTGAGTAGGGCCAGCAGTATTTTTAGCGCATATTATGATCCTGCTGATATAAGCATACTTGAAAAAGGAGAAAAGAGTGCTGTTTTCCAGTTTTCAGGATTTGATGAAAAAGACAAACTTATAATTCATCGTATAGCAGGCTGGATTGAAAAAACACTTGAAATAACTTTAAAGTCAGCATTAAACGTTGAGGTTAAAAGCAAAACTGTTGGTACAAAATGTACTTTTACAACTAATGTTGAGTGGGATTAACTATTTAATAAACTAAATATAAAACTTTCTGTAGATTTTGATTACTCGTGAAACCATAGATCAGATTATGGATGCTGCCCGCATTGAAGAGGTAGTTGGCGAATTCGTCAATCTTAAGAAAAGAGGCGTTAACTATATCGGTTTGTGCCCTTTTCATGACGAGAAAACGCCTTCTTTCTCAGTTTCAGCAACAAAAGGCATTTTTAAATGCTTTGGATGTGGCAAAGGCGGCAACGCGGTCAACTTTCTTATGGAACACGAGCATTTCTCTTATCCTGAAGCATTAAAGTTTCTTGCAAACAAATACAGCATCCATATTGAAGAAACTACACCGGGACCAGAAGAACAAGAAGCTCATGATGAAAAGGAAAGTCTCTTTAATATTTCAAATTTTGCTCAGATTTTTTTTTCCGAGCAATTGCTAAATAGCGAAGAAGGTAAGGCAATTGCGCTAACATACTTTAGAGAAAGAGGCTTTACTGTCGAAACAATTAAAAAATTCGGATTGGGATATTGTCCTAATAAGTGGGATGAGTTTACCAAACATGCTTTAAAAAACGGATACAAAAAAGAACTGCTGCTAAAAACCAGCTTGTCAAAATCAAAAGACAGCAGCCTTTATGATACTTTTCGGGCCCGCGTTGTATTTCCTATACACAACTTGAGTGGCAGGGTGTTGGGCTTTGGCGCAAGAATACTAACATCGGATAAAAACAAACCTAAATATCTGAATTCTGCCGAATCAGAAATATATCAAAAAAGCAAAGTTCTATACGGCCTGTTCTTTGCCAAATCTGAAATTATTAAAGATGACAATTGCTATATAGTTGAAGGGTACACGGATGTGATATCTATGCAACAGGCCGGAATTGAAAATGTTATATCTTCTTCAGGAACATCCTTAACTACTGAGCAAATCAAACTATTAAGGAGATACACCAATAATATCACATTGCTCTTTGATTCTGATGCTGCCGGAATTAAAGCAGCTTTCAGAAGTATTGACATGATACTGGAAGAAGGTATGAATGTGAAACTAGTTCTCTTTCCGGAGGGTGAAGACCCTGACTCCTATGCCAATAAGAACAGGCCGGCTGAAGTAAAAGAATTCCTTCAAAATAATGAAGTAGATTTCATTACTTTTAAAACGAACCTACTGCTTTCGGAAACAAAAGATGACCCAATAAAAAAAGCCACCCTGATAAAGGAAATTGCCAATACTATCTCATTAATACCGGAGCCTATTGCCAGGACACTGTATGTGCAAAAATGTAGTAAGCTAATGAATGTTGAAGAGAAAATCCTTTTCTCGGAAATAAATAAATTAAGAAGGAAAAAGAACAAGGAAACCCTTGACAAAAAGCAACAGGAAGATATTCCTGAAGCAAATATTGAAGATCTTTCTTACTATGAAAAACTGGTCCAAACACCACTTTCTTCAACTTTCCAGGAAAAAGAAATCTTAAGAATACTTCTACAATATGGAAATGAAGAAATTGGATTTCCTGTTAAGGATGAAAACAATGTTGAAACAGAAGAAAAAGTTAAGATTAAGGATTTTCTGATTGATGACATACTGAATGACGATATTAGTTTTGATGACGCAACATGTCAAAAGATGTTTGAAGATATTGTAGAAGCCAGGGATGAAAACACAAAATACCTGGAGAAGCATTTTTTTCACCATGATAACGAAACAATCAAAAAGCTTGCGATTGATTTATTAACTAATCCATACTCAATTAGTGAAAACTGGGAGAAAGTACATTCAATTTATGTAAAAACGGAAAATGACCTTCTTAAAGATATTACCATGGGTGTTTTACATGCTTTTAAATTAAAAAAAGTTGAAAAGGTAATTTTTGAATCTGAAGAAGAATTAAAAACTCTTAAAGACAATGAAAAAATTACAAAATGTCTTGAAAAATTGAATAAATTTAAGCAACTTAGATATTTATTATCAAAAGAGCTTTCAAGGGTTGTAACAAAATAATTTTTATTTGGCAACGAAAAATGAGTAAAGAGAAAAAATACAAAACAGGCATAGTATTAAGTGGTGGTGGCACGAGAGGCTTTGCACATCTTGGTGTTTTGCAGGCACTTAATGAACACAATATTTATCCGGACATTATTTCTTCAGTCAGTGCAGGTGCCATTGCAGGGGCATTGTATGCCGACGGAAAATCTCCCGAAGAGATATTGCATATTCTTTCTTCAAAAAGGTTGTATTCATATATAAATTTTTTCTTTCCTAAAAAAGGGCTTGTAAAAATGAGTGGTTTTATTAAAACTCTTAGAAAGAACTTAAAAGCAGAAAATATTGAAGACCTTAAAATACCGCTGCTAATTTATTCTGTTAATATCAATAAAGGCATTTACACTTGTTTTGACAAAGGAAACTTACTATCCGCTATAAAGGCTTCTACTTCCATACCCGTTTTATTCCCTCCTGTTGAAATAGATGGAGAGCAATATCTTGATGGTGGTATAATCAATAATTTTCCTATTGACCCTTTGCTAGACAAATGTGAAAGAATAATAGGAGTAAATCTTAATCCTATCGGGGAAGATTACAACATAAACAGCCTTAAAAAAGTAGCTGAAAGGTCTTTTCATGTTTCTTTAAAGAGCCATACAATAGGAGTGAAAAAGAAATGCGACATTTATGTAGAGCCCAGAAACCTTGAAAATTATGGAATAATGTCACTGCCAAAAGCAAAGGAAATATATAAAATCGGTTATGAAGAAGGTAAAAAGGCAATAGAGAAAAGTGGCTTATAGAGATTGAAATAATTCCTGTTGTTCTTTTATAAGTTTAGCATCTGCATCCGACCAATTAAGCTTTTTCAAATCAGGAAAACCAAGCCAAAGAACATTATTATGCCCATTTACTTGCATGGTTCCGTCAATAATTTCACAAACAATAGGCATTAGCTCTATTATCATATCCGGATATTCGTGAACTACTGAAGGTAAAATCTTTAATGGTGAAACAATTAATGAAAGCTCTTCTTTTATTTCTCTAACGATGCATTCTTCGCAAGATTCGCCTGCCTCAATCTTGCCGCCGGGAAACTCCCATTTCATTTGTCGTGTTAAACTCTGTCCTCTCTGAGCAACAAGTACTTTTCTGTTTTCTATAATAATTGCACAACAAACCTTTATTGTCATGGACTTATTTCGTGTTAAAAAAATTCATTGTTCTTTCTACGCCAATTGTGCCAAAACTCAACACCAGGTCTGCAGCTTTTTCGATTCTGGGAGATAATAATTTTATTTCTTCATCAGTCCATTTATTCAGGACATAGTGAACCTGTGCTCCTTTTGGATAATCATTGCCAATTCCTACCCGAAGCCTGGGGAACTCATTTGTACCCAAAACATCAATAATGCTGCTTAAGCCATTATGGCCGCCATCGCCACCTTTGGCTTTTAATCTTAAAGCTCCAAGCGGCAATGCAACATCATCAACAATAACAAGTAATTTTTCATCAGGGATTTTCTCTTTTTTCAGCCAGTAATTAATGGCCTTTCCACTGAGATTCATATATGTACTGGGTTTTATCAATACAAAAATACGTCCTTTAAACTTAAACTCAGCTTTATCTCCATACCTGGCAGGAGAAAAAGTTGTCTTCATCTTCTCGGCAAGATAATCCAGCACCATAAAGCCAACATTATGGCGTGTGTTATGATATTCAGGCCCAATGTTGCCCAATCCTACAATTAAATACTTCACTTGATCACTATTCTTATTATTTTCTTTTTTAGAAAATAAGCCGGTTAAACACTTTAACATTATGCAAAAATAATAAAAGGCATAAAGTAAAACTTTATGCCTTTAAATAAATTGTCTGTTTTATTAAGATTATTCTCCTTTAGAAGCTTCATCTTTTGGCTGAGCACCTTCTTCAGGTTTTGCACCTTCAGCTCCCTCAGCGCCTTCTTCTCCTTCTCCTTCTTCACCTTCTTCAAGGTCAGAAGCAGCAATACGAGTAGTTTTAACCATTACAATAACAGATCTTGGGTAATCCAAAAACTCAAGGTCTTTATATTTAACATCCTCAACTTTAACAGAATCACCAATCTCAAGTCCTGATATATCTATTTCAAGGCTTGCAGGAATAGCATCAACCATACCTTTTACCCTAAGTTTTCTAAGTTTGGTAAATAACTTACCTCCTTTGATAATACCCGGCGCATCACCGACATAAGTAACATGTACATCAGTTTTAATGGGCTTGTCTTTTATAACCTCAAGAAAATCAGCATGAATAACTTTGTCTGTAACAGGGTGATATTGAATATCCTGCAGAATAGCTTCAAATTCCTTATTGTCTACTTTTAGTTTTACAAGGCTTGCTTCAGGCGTAAACACAACATCTCTAAATTGGAGTTCAGTAAGTGTAAAGTGGATTTGCTCTTTACCACCATACATTACACAAGGTACCAAACCTTGTCTGCGCAAGGCCTTAGCATCTTTTTTCCCTACGTTCTCTCTACGAGAACCGCTCATAGATACTACTTTCATAAAAAAAATTATTAAAGGTTTTTACTTAAATTTATATTGTTTTTTTAAAACAGGCTGCAAAGATAATACTTTATAGCAAATGTTTTATAAATATTAATAATAAACAAAGGCTGAATTATACTCTCTTTGCATTTTATTATCAAAACAGAGAAGCATTATTCACGGGAAAAATACAATTCCCGGGATATTGCAAAAAAGTTTACAACATTGTAGGAAACTGGAAATGAGTACTAATTGATTCCTGAGTATTAACTTTCCTGATAACGTCAGAAAATATCTTATATGTTGACAAAACAGTCACCTTAGGATTCTTTTTAGCCAAAGGAACTGTATCAGTAACAATAACTTCATCAAACAAACTTTCAGAAATTAACTGGTGGGCTTTTGAAGAAAACAAGGGATGAGTACATGCTGCCCTTACGCTGTTTGCACCATCATCCATTATCATTTTTGCAGCTTTTGTAATTGAGCCTGCTGTATCAATAATATCATCAACCAATACTACATCTTTACCTTTAACATCTCCAATAAGAACCATTCTGTCGACCTGGTTTGCTTTAGACCTCTGCTTATAACATATCACAAGATCACAATTAAGAAACTTGGCATAAGCTGCAGCTCTGCGTGTACCACCGGTATCAGGAGATGCCATAACAAGGTTTGGAAGATCCAGGTTTTTAATATATGGGACAAAGATAGAAGAGGCATATAAATGGTCAACCGGCACATCAAAAAAGCCCTGTATCTGGTCAGCATGAAGATCCATAGTAATAATCCTGTTTACTCCTGCTGCCACAAGAATATTTGCAACTAATTTTGCTCCAATAGGAACCCGTGGTTTGTCCTTTCTGTCTTGCCTGGCAAATCCAAAATAAGGTATTACGGCAATAACCTGGTTTGCTGATGCACGTTTTGCTGCATCTATAAGTAGTAGCAACTCCATTAGGTTCTCTGATGGCGGAAAAGTACTTTGAATTATAAAAACATCATGGCCGCGTAATGTTTCTTCAAATGAAGGCTGAAACTCACCATCACAAAACTTAGACAAAACAACTTTGCCAAGATGTATTCCATAATCTTTTGCAATTTTCTCAGCAAGATAATGCGATGCACTACCCGGAAATATGCTTACTTGTTTGTTCATTGCTTAAATATTTGAGGGTTTTTACAGGAGCCACAAAGTTATTAATTAATAGAAAACAAAGTCTATTATGAAAAGAATAATTTATTTTTTTTCATCAAAAAAAGTTATAAATTTGCACACCACAAAACAAAAACAACATTGATCTTAAAAATGCCCGGGTGGCGGAATTGGTAGACGCGTTGGTCTCAAACACCAATGGTAGCAATACCGTGCCGGTTCGATCCCGGCCCCGGGTACTTTTTATTGTTTTTCACCTTTCTTTTGTGCTCTTATTTTCCATCCGAATTTTCCTGGCTGCCATTTTCTGATTCTTCTTCTGTTGTGTTGTCTAAAAACTCATTTGTCTTTTGAAGAATTTTGACACGATCTTCTTCTAATTGTATTGAATCCTGTATTCTTTGCGCCTCATCTTCTTCCTCTGTGGAACCGCATGAATAAGTAAATAAAACACCCAAAACCAGGAAATAAAAAACAGCTTTCATAATTTTTCTTTTTAAGTTTTAAAATCAATTCTTATTTCTGTATAAAAATAAACAAATTGAAATAAATAATTAAGGTAATTTAATTTAAATAATGCCAGCGTATTTATTAATCACTTTACAATTTGTATCTTATTTAATATGATTAATATTATTAAAAGTGAATTTTATTTGCTATATTTGTTTAAAACCTAAAAACAAATTATTATGGCATTTGAATTACCGGCACTACCCTTTGACAAAGATTCACTGGAGCCGCACATATCAAAAAACACTTTAGAATTTCATTACGGAAAACATCACCAGGCTTATGTAAACAAACTGAACGACTTGATAAAAGGCACAAAGTTTGAAAAATCCAGCCTGGAAGACATTGTAAAAAACTCTGACGGAGGTGTATTTAACAATGCTGCACAAATCTGGAACCATACTTTTTACTGGAGTTGCATTAGCCCAATGGGTGGCGGTGAGCCAAAAGGCAAACTGAAGGATGCAATAAATGAAGATTTTGGCTCATTTGAAAAGTTCAAGGAAGAATTTTCGAATGCAGCGGCAACACTTTTTGGAAGTGGCTGGGCATGGTTAGTAAAAGATAAGCAAGGTAAGTTGCAAATTATGCAGGAAAGTAATGCAGGCAACCCTATGACAAAAGGATTAAAACCTTTATTGACATGTGATGTTTGGGAGCATGCTTATTACCTTGATTATCAAAACAAAAGGCCTGATTACATTAAGGCTTTCTGGGAAGTGGTTGACTGGGAAAAAGTTGGAAATCTGCTTTAGTCATCTGCGATTTTTCTCTGCAATAATTACAATCCAAATTCTATATTGAATCTAAAAATAGGATTTTGGAAATATATGGAGCTGCTTTGGTTAAAATTGTACAGCACCATGATATTGAAGTATGCCTTTCTGCCAATTTTTATTCGGTAGCCGGGGCCAAGTAAGTAATTATTTTCCCATATTCTCTGTGGTTCCCCAATTTGAGTCCCCCTGGAGGTCATATTTAATGACTCAAATTCGCCGTATACAAATATTTGTGGTATTATCAAAAACCTTGCGAAAACACTATACCCATAGATATGAGTACTAAATAAACCACCAAAAGATTTGTCGTAATAATATTGATAGGTGCCACCTACACCGGCTGCCAGGCGGTTTGTGAAACGATATCCCAGAAGAGGAGAAACTACAACACTTGTTTCCAGGCTCGAGAAAGATGCACCTGCAGATAAGCCAATAAAAAACCTCTCTTTAATTGGCAAATCTCTTACATCTTCTTCATCATCAAATAGGGGAGAAGCTGCAATTGATGAAAAGCCTACAGACAGTATTACCAATAAAGTCAATAATATCCTGTAAAAATTATTGCTTGCGTGCTCATTATAAATACTCTTTATCATAAAATGAGAATCGATTTTTAAAAGAAATACAAATTTATAAAGAAGGAAGGTAATTAAGTACAGTATGACTGTTTATTTTTTAAAATAGAGGCCTTTCATGACTTTGGGCTCAAATTTTGTACCTATTGGCAGGTAACTTACATTCTCGTGAGCACCAATTAAGAGCATTCCATCCTGAAACAAACTCTCATGAAACATAGAAACTACTTTATTTTGCAGTTCTGTGTTAAAATAAATAATTACATTTCGGCAAAGGATAAGGTCAAATTTATAAAAGATAGAACCATCAGTCAGGTTATGATATTTGAAAGTTACCTTGTCCCTGAGAAAATCCTTAATCATAAAAGATTTTTTTGCCTGATCAATAATAAAATACTTATCATAGGGCACATCAATAGTTTCTTCGAAGTTAAGAGGGTTTGTTTTGATAACTTTATCAAAGTTGTCAAAATAGGCATGATGCAACCTTGAGTTAAAGACTCCGCTTTTTGCCTTGTTTAATATTTCTGTATTAATATCAGTAGCAAACACTTTGGCATTAAACAGCATATCCATTTCATTCAGCAGGATAAGCATAGAATAGACCTCTTCGCCGCTTGAGCATCCTGCGTGCCAAATATTTATATTGGTTTTGTTTTTTAGCTTTGGTAAAACGTTTCTTCTCAGGTTTAACCAAACATCGGGATCTCTAAATAATTCTGTGGTATTAACAGTTATGTCATTGATGAGCTGTTGTGAAAGGTTTTTGTCATCTCTGACTTTTTTTATCAAAGAATCAACAGAACCAGCATTATAAGTAACCAAAACATGCTCAACTCTTCTCTTGAAAGATTGCTCTGCATACTCTCCAAAGTCAAAGTTAAAAAGCCGCTTAAACTCAAAAACGAGCCTGGCCAAATCATCTTTTGTTACACTATGATGATGCTGAGCAGTCATTATAAATACATTCTGTTAACATTTATTTTTCAAGATAATTAGTTCTTTTTAGCTATTATCCTGCGTGCAATATAGTAATTTAATTTTAATGTATTTGTGGTTTTTTACGTATTTTTTGTCAGTAATACACACAAAGAAATAATCACATTAAGTATTGATAACTAACATATTGCAAATTTTATATTTATTTATTATTATAATTTATTTTAAAAGCCAAATACCTCGGCCATAGACTTTGCTTTTAATAAGCATTCTTCATACTCATTTTCAGGCATGGATGAAATAGTAATTGCACTTCCAACCATATAGCTAAGATATGTATTTTTACTACAATAAAGAATCGATCTTATAACAACGTTAAAATCAAAATCTTTAGCCGGAGAGAAATACCCAACAGCGCCTGAGTATAAACCTCTTTTAGTATGTTCAAGTTTTTCTGCGAGTTCCATTGATTTAACTTTTGGCGCTCCAGTCATAGACCCCATTGGAAAGGCATCTTTAATTGCATCTATATAGTGTGTTTGATTATTGAGCTCACTGCTGATTGTTGAGATCATCTGTTGTACTTTAGCAAATTTATAAATCCCGAACAACTCCTCTACCTCAACACTGTTTTTCACTGCACTTTTTGAAAGATCATTTCTTACAAGATCAACAATCATAACATTCTCACTGCGCTCCTTTGGGTCATTAAAAAGCTTTTCTGCCAAAATTCTGTCCTCTTCTTCTGTTGCTCCCCTGCCAATTGTCCCTTTAATTGGCTGAGAGATGAGTTTGTTGCCTTTTTTCTTTATGAATCTCTCCGGGCTTGAACACATTAAATACTTAGTATGATATTTAAAAAATGAAGCAAAGGGTGATGGTGAAATACTATTTAACTTTATAAATGATTCAACAGGATCAACAACTGCATTTTCATCAAAAAATTCAAAGCAATAATTCATTTCATAAACATCACCTTTCTGAATATGAGCCTTTATCTTATTAACCACATCTGTATATGCTGCTTTGTTAATTCGTGCTAAGATATTAACACTATGTGTTATTGGCGAGGGAGTGTCTTCCTCCTTATTTATAGAAGCAAACACTTCAGTAGGTTTCCATTCCCCATTTTGAAATGTCCCAATTTCCACTTTATCATCATTAAGCAAAATGATTATCAGGGGTTGAAAAAAATAAAGAAGAGGCATTTTGATGCCATCAATATTATTTGAAGATAAATTCTCAAGCTGATTTTTCAAGTCGTAGGAAAAGAAACCGAAAATCCAATCATCGATGCCATCTGAAAACTTTTTCAATTCATCAAAGGCATTTTTGTTGTCAGAATCAATAAGTAATGATTTATATTCTCCGGCAGCAAAAACCAAAGAACAATCAGAATACTTATCATTCTTGTATTCATTGGAATCCAACAAACAGTAATTCAAGAAAGTTTTTTCTGCCCAATACAGTAACTTTTTTTGAAATATACGCTTATTAGTAAGAGTAAAAGAATTAAAAATTCTTTTTTTCAGCATAAACTATAAATAAACTATCTGATAAACAGACAAAAGTCCGGTTTTATATTTCCCAGGTATCTCCAGAATTTAAAAGGTCATCAACACATTTTACAGGAGACTTTTCTTTTGCCCGTTTAAGTTGAGCTTCAAAAAGCTGATCATAGGTGTTTGTTTTAGCAGACCTTATAACACCCATTGCAACCGGGAATTCCGGGGGCATCATCCTGCCAAGCATTCTATGGATTCCGGGATCAGTGCTAAACTGGTCATGAACAAGAATATCATCCATAGTTACACCATCCTCACCAATTTTCACCACTTTTAACCCATTCCCTTCAAGCACTATACCTTTATTATTATTTTTACCAAACACCATAGGTTTTCCATTCTTCAGAATAAGTTGCATATTGTCCTTAACATCACGGGCTACAACTTCAGCATGGGTTTTGTCAGCAAATATGACACAATTCTGAAGTATTTCTACAACAGATGTTCCATCATGTTTTGAAGCTTCGTACATAACTTCTGTCATAAGCTTAATATTATTATCGGGGCAACGGGCAAAGAAAGTGCCTTGTGCGCCCATAACCAGGCCGGCAGTAATAAACGGATGCTCAATAGTTCCAAAAGGTGAAGTCTTTGTAACTGAGCCCATAGGTGTGGTTGGAGAATACTGGCCTTTAGTTAACCCATATATCTGGTTATTAAACAACAAAATATTAAGGTCAATATTACGGCGTATTGTATGTATAAAATGATTACCGCCAATAGCCATTGAATCACCATCACCGGTTGCAACCCAAACGCTTAAGTTTGGATTTGTAAGCTTAACTCCTGTTGCAATAGGATTTGCTCTTCCGTGAATGCCATGAAATCCATAAGTATGGACATAATAGGGAAACCTGGATGAACAACCTATACCCGATATGAAGACAAAGTTTTCTTTTTTATAACCAAGCTGGGGAAAAACATTTTCTACAGCGGCCAAAATAGCATGTGCACCGCAGCCGGGACACCATTTTACCATCTGGTCACTAACAAAATCTTCTTTTGAAAGGGCTACAGGTGATCTTTCAACTATATTTCTTTCTATCATGATATTATTCCTTTAATAATTTCGTAAATACTTCCTGTAATTCGTTTAGATGGAATGGCAAGCCTTGAACCTTATTATATTGTTCATATTTGAATTCAGGCAAGGTCATTCTCAGGTACTTAACAAATTGGCCGAGATTTAACTCACAAACAATAATCTTTTTAAAATTACCAAAGATCTCTTTTGTGTTTTTCGGCAGAGGTTTTATATAACTAAAATGAGCCATGCTAATCTTATAGCCTTGCTCCTGCATTTTAAGCACTGTAGATTTAAGAGCTCCTTCAGTGCCTCCCCATCCTACTACCAGTAAATCGCCGGATTCTTCACCAAGCACTTCTTGTTCAGGAATATAGTTAGCTATTCTTTCTACTTTTTCCTCTCTTAGATTCACCATAAGCTGGTGATTTTGTGGGTCAGTAGAAACAACACCATCAATATTGGTTTTTTCCAGTCCGCCAATTCTGTGTCTTAGTCCTTCGGTACCGGGTATTGCCCATTTTCTTGCTAAAGTTTCTTCGTCTCTTTTATAAGGTTTAAAATCCTTGTCATTAGGTTCAGCAATAGGTGGTTTAATATCAGGCAGATCTGCTACTTTAGGGATTTTGAATAGTTCAGACCCAAAACCAAGGTAACCATCGGTAAGAAGAATAACCGGAACCATATGTTCCATGCTAATCTTAGCAGCCATAAAAGCTGAATAGAAGCATTCTGCGGAGCTTGAAGCAGACATAACTACCATAGGGCATTCACCATTACGGCCGTATAATGCCTGCATCAGGTCACTTTGTTCACTTTTGGTTGGCAATCCTGTAGAGGGACCGCCTCTCTGGACATTAACAATAACCAATGGAAGTTCTGTAATAACAGCCAGTCCCATGGCTTCACTTTTTAGTGACAAGCCCGGGCCGGAAGTAGTTGTGCATGCCATTGAACCGGCAAAACTTGCACCAATAGCTGAGCAGATACCTGCAATTTCATCTTCAGCCTGAAATACTCTTGCACCAAGAGATTTGTGTTTTGACAGCTCCATTAGTATCTCTGTTGCAGGTGTAATAGGATAAGACCCCAGGAATAAAGGCCTTTTACATTTTTCACTTGCAGCCAGCAAACCCCAGGCAGTTGCAATATTACCTGTTATATTTCTGTAACGCCCTTTTGTTAAAGGAGCAGCATCTATGCGATAAGTGGATTTTATCATTTCCACTGTTTCAGCATAGTTATAACCTGCCTTTAATGCAATTTGATTAGCAAGAATCAACTTAGGCTTATCAGCAAATTTTGTTTCAAAAAATGATAATGTTCTATCAAGAGTCCTTTGAAATAAATAAAAGACCATTCCAAGAACAAACATATTCTTTGTTCTTTCAGCAGATTTTTTATCAATATCCACATCAGCCAGACTCTCTTTTGTCAGCAGAGAAATTGGCGCACTGATAACATTAAAAGACTCGAGGCTGCCATCTGAAAGAGGATTGCTTTTATAACCGGCTTTATTCATAGCCTTTTCCTCAAATGTAGCCTCGTCTAAAATAATTGTAGCACCGGGTTTTACCCATTTTAGATTTGCTCGCAATGACGCAGGATTCATAGCAACCAGAACATCACACATGTCACCGGACGTGAAAATTTTTCTTTGCCCTAAATGTACCTGGAAACCACTAACCCCGGCTATTGTGTTGTGAGGAGCACGTATCTCTGCCGGAAAATCAGGAAAAGTAGCAAGGTCATTGCCGGATTGTGCAGCTGCTTCCGAGAATAATGTCCCGGTTAACTGCATTCCGTCTCCTGAATCACCAACAAATTTTACAACAACATCCTCTAATTCTAAGATTTTGGTGTTTTTAGCCATAAAATATGTAGTTTGGTCAAATATATTTTGATTATGAGGTTGAAAATAAAACTATTGCAAAAGTACTGCTTTAGCTTTTGTTTGCGAAGTTATATTTTTAATCACAAACAAATCATAAAAATCGTACACTTTTTTTCAAATTTTAAGCTTATTTATACCTGTTCCAAATTTTCTAAAAAAGATACTTTTTTTTAATTTGCATAAATTAAGCTATTATATTTGCAGTGAAAATTAAATTAATTTTTTAACCAAAATCAAGAAATAATGGCTTACGTAATAACAGATGATTGCACTGCATGTGGAAGTTGCATTGATGAATGTCCAGTTGACGCTATCTCAGAAGGTGATATCTATAAAATTGATCCCGACACATGCACTGACTGTGGTGCTTGTGCAGATGTATGCCCGGTTGAAGCAATTCATCCTGCATAAAGATTTTCTACAGTCTTTCCGAAAATTATAAATTAATAAGGGTTGTTCCTAAAAAGGAAGCAGCCCTTTTTGATTTATTTTTGAGTGATTTTTAATACTTTTGAACATTAATAATAACAGATGTCTAAAGACAAAGAAACTGAAAACATGACTTTTTGGGGTCATCTACAAGAGCTTCGATCTAACCTGATTCGATCTTCCATTGCTATTGTGGTTTTTTCTATTGTTGCTTTTGTAAATAAAGATATTCTGTTTCACAATGTAATCCTCGCTCCCAAAGAAAGCTTTTTCTTTACAAATGAAGCATTTTGCTTTCTGTCGGAATGGCTCTCCATGCCGGTTTTATGCATTAATAAAATGCCTGTTAAAATAATAAACATTGAGCTTGCCGGACAGTTTACAACGCATATAATGGTAAGCCTTATAGCAGGTATAATTATTTCAGTACCATATATCTTATGGGAGTTCTGGAGATTTATTAAACCTGGCTTACATAAAAATGAAAGAAAAAATACCAGGTTTGCTGTACTGAAAACTTCAGCACTTTTCTTTGCAGGAGTTCTTTTTAGTTATTTCCTAATTGTACCGCTGGCGATTAACTTCCTTGGATCTTACCAGGTTAGCGAACTTGTTGAAAATAATATTTCTTTAAAATCATATATCAATACTGTTACCCTGCTCACCCTAGCCACAGGGCTGGTGTTTGAGCTGCCTGTTGTTGTTTATTTCCTTAGCAGGATAGGCATAGTAACTCCTGCTATAATGAAAAAAAACAGGAAAATTGCATATGTAATAATTATTATCTTATCCGCAATAATTACCCCTCCTGACGTTTTCAGTCAAATACTGATTAGTATTCCTTTGATTTTTCTTTATGAGTTTAGCATAGGGATTTCAAAAAAACAATACCAAAAAAGAAATTCCGGGCCGTCCTCTTAAACTTTTTGTAATATTATTTGTTCTTACTGGAAAAAAGGACAGATATGAACAACTCACAATTTTATTTTGCAAGGCCGACAAATGAGCCGATACACAATTATTCCGAAGGAACGGATGAAAGAAAAGCACTGGAAAAGGAATTAGAAAAACACAGCAATCAACAAATTGAAATTCCATTAATAATAAATGGCAAAGAGATCTTTACAGGCAAAACAGCAAAAGTTTTAAGCCCTCATGACCATAAGAAAGTTTTGGCTACTTACCATATCGCCACTGAAAAAGAGGTAAATATGGCTATTGATGCAGCTATGAATACGCATAAGTATTGGGCTGAGCTTAGCTGGATTGAAAGAGTTTCCATTTCTTTAAAAGCTGCTGAACTTATTTCTACAAAGTACAGGCATATTCTGAATGCTGTTACTATGCTCGGACAAAGCAAAAATGCATATCAATCCGAAATTGATGCTGTGTGTGAAACCATCGATTTTTTAAGGTTTAATGCTCATTATGTTTCTGAAATATATAATGACCAGCCCCATTCCGAACCTTCAAACCTGAACAGGATAGAATATCGTCCATTAGAGGGTTTTATTTTTGCTGTAAGCCCTTTTAACTTCACATCAATAGCTGCTAATCTTTCTATGGCCCCTGTTGTAATGGGTAATACTGCTGTCTGGAAACCATCAAGCACTGCATTATTGTCTAATTATTACCTGATGAAAATATACGAAGAAGCCGGATTGCCGCCGGGAGTTATTAATTTCCTTCCGGGAAAAGGCAGTGAAATTGGAGATCTGGTTGTAAAGCACAAGGATCTTGGAGGCGTGCATTTTACAGGCAGCAATAATACCTTTAACCATATCTGGAAAACTGTTGCTTCTAATCTTGAAAATTACAAATCGTATCCGCGTATTGTTGGCGAAACAGGTGGAAAGGATTTTATTTTTGTGCATAATTCCGCTGATGTTAATGAAGTTGCAACGGCATTAGTAAGAGGAGCCTTTGAATACCAGGGGCAAAAATGCTCTGCTGCATCAAGGGCGTATATCCCGGAATCACTATGGGAACCTATTAAAAAGCAGCTTGGTGAAAACCTTAAAATAATGCAAAAAGGTGATGTAAAAGACTTTTGCAATTTTGTCAATGCCGTTATTGACGAAAAAGCATTTGATAAAATAATGGGTTATATAAACAAAGCAAAAGACACCAAAGATGCTGAGATTGTTTTTGGAGGCAACGGAGATAAGACTAAAGGCTATTTTATTGATCCTACCATTATACAAGCAAAAGACCCGCATTTTGTTACTATGGAAGAAGAAATATTCGGGCCGGTTTTAAGCCTGTATGTTTATGAAGATGACAAATTTGAAGAGACTTTAGAGCTGTGTAACAATACTTCTCCTTATGGCTTAACAGGTGCTATATTTAGCGATGATGTTTATGCACGCACAAAAGCCTGCCAGGTATTACGTTATGCTGCAGGAAACTTTTATTTTAATGATAAGCCAACCGGTGCAGTTGTTGGACAGCAGCCTTTTGGCGGCTCAAGGCAATCAGGCACCAACGACAAAGCCGGTAGTTATCTCTCCGCCGAACCAGTGATTTTCACCGATCTTCTGGAAACCTAAACTTTTCGCTAGATCCAGTGACGGTTCGTTATCCTTGAATATGTCGATCACGGGTATCAATCCGTTCTCGAGGGCATACTGG